>NZ_JBEZEH010000029.1:0-44843 GCF_040648775.1 Micromonospora sp. NPDC049089 | reverse complement strand
CTCCTAACCTTATTGTGGGGGGGCCCGCTCCGTTCTCCCGTCGGGGGGAACCCGTCTCAGGGATGGAACGGTCGCCGATCAGGCGACAGTGGACACCGGACGGCGCCGGCGGATCAGGATCACCGCGCCGGCGAGGGCGGTGCCGAGCAGCGTGCCGCCGGCAGCGAGAGCGCCGGTGTCACGGTTGTCGCCGCCGGAGCCGGCCGGCGCGCCGCCGATCGGGGTGACGGCGAAGGTGGCGGTGCCGGCCGAGCTGCCGTCGCCGCAGGTCGCCGCCACCGTGTACGTGCCCAGGGTGAATCCGGCGGTGAAGAGTTCGGCGCTCAGCCCGCCGCCGGCGGCGGCCGTGGTGGATCGGACGTTCTGGTCGCGGTTGGGCCCGGTGACCCGGAAGAGGGCGTCACCCGACTTCGGGTTGCAGGTCGTCGCGGTGAGCACGACGGTCCCACCGACCGGGGTGGTGGCCGGTGACACAGTGGTGTCGGCCAGTGCGGCGCCTGGCAGCAGAAGCGTGCCGAGGCCCACGCCGAGCGCCGCCGAGCAGAGTGCTGTTGAGACCTTCATACGCGTCTTCCCTCACTTTTCGTCCGCTGACTGCGTGGGACGTCGTTCGGGTGGCCAACTCCGTGACTAGCACCGGTGTGCCCAACACTAGGTGGGTTGGGTCCTCGATCAGGTGAAAATGAGAAATCCTCGTTGCCGTCACGTGTCCACCCGAAGGCGGGGTGAGCTGCCGAAAGGCCCGGACGCCCCGACCGGCACGGGTGCTCCGATCGATGTCTGCTCCGGCCGAGCTGTCGCCGCTGGGCCGATGGCGAGGTATTGCCGAAGAGGGCGGGAATGCACCACCTGGCCGAGGTGATTCGCGCTCGGGTCAGCGGGCCTGGGCCTGGGCCTGGCTCGGGTCGGGCATCGGCTCGCCGGTCTCCAGCAGGGTCTTGAGGCTGGCCAGCAGCTCCGGCCAGCCGCCGCTGCCGTCGAGTTGGCCACTGATCGCCCGGTGCATCTCGCTGTCGGGGGAGAAGTCGTCGTGGATGACGGTCAGCCGGACGGTCGACCCGCTGTGCGGCTCGATCTCGAAGGTCACCTTCGAGCGGCGCTCACCGAGCCGCGCGGCCAGCTCCTCGTCGGACCAGCCGAAGTGCTCGGCGTGCTCGGGTTGGAAGCCGTGCCAACCGTAGGAGAGGCGACGGTACGGCTCGGCGACGAGCACCCGCTGGCCGAGGTCGCGCGGCTCGCCGTCCGGTGCGTCCTGCCACAGCACGGGTGACCCGACCTGCCAGTCCGAGACCAGCGCGACTCCACCCCAGTAGCGACGGGTGAACGCCGGTTCGGTGAGCGCGGACCACAGTCGCTGGGCGGTGGTGGTCACGTAGGTGGTGTAGACGAAGGTCGGGCTCTCCATGGCTTGTCGCTCCAATGCGGTGGTCAGGTCGGCCAGCGTGGCGGCGCGTTCGCGGTCGTAGCGGCTGAGCCACCGGTCGGCGATGGCGTTGATCGGGGCGGCGTTGAGGTAGTGCAGCTTCTCCCGGCCGCGCCGCATGGTCGTGACGAGATCGGCCGCCTCCAGCACCGACAGGTGCTTGCTGACGGCCTGTCGGGTGCCGGCCAGCCCGTCGCACAGCTCCCGCAGGGTCTGGCCGTTGCGCTCGTTGAGCCGGTCCAGCAGTCGACGCCTGCTGGGGTCGGCCAGCGCCCGGAACGCGTCGTCCATCGACCCTCCCACAACAGGCAACCATTCGGTTGCCTGTCAAGTTAGGCAACTACCGGGTTGCCTGTCAACCTGGCCGCGGGCGGGCTTCTGCCGGAGGGATAAATCCCCGTGCCGCCCGGAGAGACGCTGGTAGGTTCGCTCGCCGTGACACGGAATGTGGGAGCTGGCCTGGGACCGGTGTTCGCCAAACTCTGGGCGGCGAGCACCCTCTCGGCCCTGGGCAGCGGCCTGGCCACCGTCGCAGCGCCGCTCTTCGTCGCGTCGCGCACCGACGACCCGCTCGTGGTCGCCGGAGCGTCCGCCGTGGCGTGGCTGCCGTGGCTGCTCTTCGCCCTGCCCGGCGGGGTGCTGGTGGACCGGATGGACCGGCGCCGCCTGATGATCGTCATCGACCTGGTCCGGGTGGTCGCGCTCGCCGTTCTGGCCACGGCGATCCTCAGCGGCAAGGGCGGGGTGGTGCTGCTGTTCGCGGTGCTGTTCCTGGTCAACACCGGTGAGATCGTGTTCCGCGCGGCGAGCCAGGCCATGGTTCCGGTAGTGGTGCCGCGGCACCGCCTGGAGCGCGCCAACGGATGGCTCAGCGGCGGCGCCACTCTCATGCACAGCATGCTCGCCGGCCCGCTCGGCGGCTTCCTGTTCGCGCTCTCGGCGGGCAGCCCGTTCCTGGTCAACGCCGTCACGTACGCCCTCAGCGCCGTACTGGTGGCGCTGATCGGCGGGGACTTCCGGGCCGCCGTCGGTGACACGCAGGCACGCCGTACCCGCTCGATGGGCGGCGAGATCGTCGAAGGCCTGCGCTGGCTGGCCAACCAGCGGCTGCTGCGCACGATGGCCCTGCTGATCGGTCTGCTCAACGTGACCCTCACCGCCGCGCTCGCGGTGCTGGTGCTGCTCGCCGGCGAGCGGCTGGGCCTCGGATCCGTCGGCTACGGCCTGCTCTTCACCTGCATGGCCACCGGTGGGGTGCTCGGCGCCCTCCTCGGCGACCGGATCATCGCCCGGATCAGCGCCACCTGGACGATCCGGATCGGCCTGCTCGTCGAGGCGGGGCTGCACCTGGCGTTGGCCGCGTCCCGCAACACCATCGTGGTCGGGTTCGCGCTGTTCGCCTTCGGCGTGCACGGCGGGCTGTGGAACATCGTGTCGAACTCCCTGCGCCAACGCCTCACCCCGGCGAACCTGCAGGGCCGGGTGGCCAGCACGAACCTCTTCGTGGCGGCGGGCGGCAACTGCGTGGGCGCACTGCTGGGCGGGCTGCTGGCCGCCCGATTCGGCATCACAGCGCCGTACTGGGTCGGGTTGGTGGTGGCGATCGGCGTCTCCGCCGCCACCTGGCGGGTCTTCAACCGCGCCGCGGTCGCGCGCGCCTACGCCGACCCGCCCCCGGTCGAGTCGCCCGCGCCGGTGGCCTGAGCGCCGTGGCAGCCCATTCGGTGGTGCCGGGCAGCGGTGTGGCAGCGTGGTGCGGGTGACCGACTCCGCGCCGCTCGACGTCGACCTCGCGCTGCTCGGTGGCGGCGGCGCCGCGTCGTTGCTGCTCGCCGCACTGGACCGCCACGGCGTCCGGGATCTGCGGGTCGCCATCGTCGACCCGGTGCGCCGACGCGGTCAGGACCGCACCTGGGCGTTCTGGGGTCACCCCGACGGCGACCTGGACCCGTTGCTCAGCGCGAGCTGGCAGCAGGTCGAGGTGGCGACGGCGGCGCGACGCCGCGTCCTGGACCTCACCCCGCTGCGGTACGCCATGCTCCGCTCCGGCCCGGTCTACGACCGGGCTGCCGACGCCGAGCGTCCCCACGACCCCATCCGGATCGACGCGCCCGCCGCGACGGTGCGCGACGACGGCAACCGGGTACTGGTGGGCACCGGCGACGGGCGCGGCGTCCGGGCCGGCTGGGTGCTCGACTCGCGCCCCCGCCCGCCGGCGCGAGCGGGGCGAACCACCTGGTTGCAGCACTTCCGGGGGTGGTGGCTGGAGGCTGACCGGCCGGTGTTCGACCCGACCCGTGCGGTGCTGATGGACTTCCGTACCCCGCAGCCGCCCCGGGGTGTCTCCTTCGGGTACGTGCTGCCGGTGAGCGACCGCTACGCCCTGGTCGAGTACACCGAGTTCTCGCCGGACCTGCTCACCGACGCCGGGTACGACGCGGCGCTGGCCGGCTACCGGGATCTGCTCGGACTGGACCCGACCGGGCTGCGGGTGCGCGAGGTGGAGAACGGGGTGATCCCGATGACCGATGCGCCGTTTCCCGCCCGGCCCACTCCCCGCGTGGTCCGGCTCGGCACGGCCGGTGGCGCGACCCGCCCCTCCACCGGCTTCACCTTCTCCGCCATGTACCGCCAGGCGGACCAGGTGGCCCGCGCCCTCGCCGCGGGCGGCGCGCCGGTGCCCGCGCCGGCGTACCCGCGCCGGCACCGCTGGATGGACGCGCTGGCGCTGCGCGCGCTGGACCGGGGCGGGGTGGGCGGTCCTGATTTCTTCGATCGGCTCTTTGACCGCAACCCGGCCGAGCGGGTGCTGCGCTTCCTCGATGGCGGCACCACTCCGGCCGAGGAGGTCGCCATCATGAATTCGACCCGGCTGTTGCCGATGATCGCCGCGACCGCCGGCGACGCCGCAGACCGGGTCCGTGACCGGCTGCGCCCCACCCGGCCGGCGCCGGCCATCCCACCCGCGGTGGTGGGTTCGACGTCGACGGCTCGGCGCGCCGGCCCCCCGAGCGGGGAGGACGACGTCCGCTCCCGGTAGGTTGCCGGGCATGGTGGACGCGGCGGCCGGCAGGGGCGTGCAGATCTGGACCGACGGGGCGTGCAGTGGCAACCCCGGTCCGGGTGGTTGGGGTGCGCTGCTGCGCTACGGCGATCACGAGCGGGAGCTGTGCGGCGGTGAGGCCACGCCCACCACCAACAACCGGATGGAGCTGATGGCGGCCATCCAGGCGTTGGAGAGCCTGAACCGGCCGGTCACCGTGGAGCTGCACACCGACAGCACGTACGTGCGCAACGGCATCACCAGTTGGCTGGCGTCGTGGAAGCGCAACGGTTGGCGGACCGCCGCGAAGCAGCCGGTGAAGAACGCCGACCTGTGGCAGCGGCTGGAGGCGGCCTGCGAACGGCACGAGGTCACCTGGCTGTGGGTCAAGGGACACAACGGCCACCCGGAGAACGAGCGGGCCGACGGGCTCGCCAACAAGGGCATGACCGAGGCCCGGGGCGCGCTGACCAGCCGCTGATCCCGGGTCAGCGGGTCGCGTCGGGGTGCCCCGGCATGCTGGAACCGCCGCCGCTGCTGCCGGATGAACCACCGACGACGCCCGAGTTGTCGGGCTCGGTCACGATGTCCGGCCGGACGTCGGTGTCCGCCGGTGCGGGGACCTCGGTGTCCGCCTCGACCTGCACCAGTGGCACCTGGCCGGCTTCGTCCTCACTGTGCTGCGGGTCGCCCGGCAGCTCACCGTCGCGCTTTCGGTAGCCCACGCCGTGCCCCCCGTCGATGCCGGTTCGCGTCGGCGCTGGCTACCCGGCGTCGTCCCGGCCGAAACCTCGCGGTCAGCGACGCCGGCCCCGACGAGCAGGTGCGGGAGACCGGGTGGGCTGACGGACCGGGGTGAGCGGCAGCGCCGTCCAGTGCGCCGGCCGGGTGAGCGTCGGCGGCAGGCCCGTGTGGGTGTCACCCCGGGCGGCGTCCAGCTGGGTCTGGTGCAGGAAGAGCGTGCGCCGCAGGTCCGCGCCCCGCAGGTCGGCCCCGCGCAGGTCCGCGCCGGTGACGTCGGCCAGACCGAGGTCCGCTCCGCGCAGGTCGGCGCCGATGAGCAGCGCCCCGCGCAGGTTGGCCCGGCGGAGGTCGACGCGGCGCAGGTCCACCCCGAGCAGGTGCGCGCCCCGCCGGTCGGCGCCGCCGGGGGCGCGGGCCACGTCGCTGGCCCGGGACAGCAGCGGGTTGACCCGGTTCCGTTGGTCGGCGACGTTCACCGCGCGAAGTTGCGCCGGGTCACCCTCGGTGAGCGTCAGCGTCTCGACGCGGGCGCGTTCCAGCTCGGCGCGCAGGTCGGCCGGCGGGCGTAGCGCCACCGCCTCGGTGAGGTACCAGAGCAGTTCGTGCAGCGGTCGCAGCACCGCGAACGCCTCCGCCATCGCCGGCAACGTCTCCGGCGCGTCCCGCCAGTCCCGCCCGCCGAAGGTCACCTGGGCGACCTGCTGCCCGGCACCGAAGCAGTCGAACACCGTGCAACCGGGAAAACCACGCTGCCGCAGCTCGGTGTGGATGCCGCAGCGGTGGTCGGGGCGCAGGTTGGGGCAGGGCGAGCCGGCCGGCTTGTCGATGGCGAAGTCCGCCGACGCGGCGAAGGCGGGCACCACGCAGCACAGCCCGAAGCAGCGTCCGCAGTCGGCGCGCAGCTGCGCCGCCCCGGACGGCGGTGCGGTGCGGTGCGGCACGCCGACGGTCCTCCTGGCGATCAGGGTGGACCACCATTGTTTCCTGTGCCGAACCCCGAGGTCGGTCGGGGGTCACCGTGCGTGTGTGTCGCCGGCCGGCGCGGTGCGGGGCGCCGGGGTACGGGCATCGCCCGGTGGCGGCACGAGCCGGCGGACGTCTCGCTCGCCGTCGTCGTGCCCGTACTTCTGGTCGAAGTGCCGTTTCACGACGGCGACCGGGGTGCGGTCCCCGTCGGCGGGCTCGGCAAGGGCGAACACGCCGGGCGTCGCCCCGGGCGCGCGGGGCGGCAGCACGGCTCGCACCGTCAGCGGCCCGGTCACCCGGAACCCCCGGCAGTCGACGTAGTGCTGCCCGTCCACCGTCACGAACGGCACGCGTACCTCGACCACGTCCGACTCGTCGTGGCGCAGCGTGACCATGACCGACCAGTACCGCTCCAGGTCGAGGGTGGCCTGCTCGTGCTCCCACAGCTCCTCGAACCGGGCGTGCACGAACCCGCCCCACGGGCTGTCCATGTCCACCTCGAGCTGCGGCACGTTGAACGACAACTTCCCGATCGGGAAGAACGAGATCAGCGCCCGCCCGTCCCACTGGTAGAGCTGGATCGACGGGGACGCGTCGTAGAGCCGGACCTGTAGGCGGTGGCGCAGCCGCGAGTCGAGCGCGTCGGCGAACGCGGCCAGGTGGCGCAGGTTGGTGCGGATCTGCCGGGGCACGTCCACCCGTTGCCGTTCCAGCTCCTCGGAGCGTTGCTGGGCTGCGGTGCAGTCGGGGTCCAGCAGGAGCAACTGCACCTGGGCGCCGTTGGCGAGCGCCGCTCGCACCGCGCTCAGCGTCTCCTCCCGGTGCCGTTGCTCCAACAGGATCGTCCAGGTGTCCAGGATGCGCACCCGACGCCCGGAGCGGTGCAGCCGTGTCACGAACGCCTGCTGGTCGAAGCTGAGGTGCTCCTGCACCCGCGCCTTGCGGGCCTCCTCGAACAACGGGTCGAAGATGACGTACGAGATGGCCGCGAGGACCACGCTGGCCCCGAGGTTGAGCAGCAGGTCGCTGAGGAAGCCGGCGCTGCGCCAGGCGGCCAGCAGCATGACGACGGCGATCGCGAAGAGTGCCCCACCGACGACGAAGGCCCGTCGTTGCCGCCCGCCCCGACCAGCCCACCCGAGCATTTCGCCGCTCGGACCCGATCCACCGCTCATAGGCTGACGGTAACGGAGTCGTGCGACCACGGAGGGTGGCGGGATGGACGAGAGTGAACGCGAGCAGGCGCTTCTCACCGTCCTGACCACCGAGCACTACGCGTTGCAGACGTCCCGCGCCGGCACCATCGCCGAGGCCACCGGTCGCGCCACCATCTTCCTGTCCGTCCTGTCGGCGGCGCTGATCGGCCTCGGCTTCGTCGCCAGCAACGACAGGCTGGTCCGGCCGTACCTGGCCGCGGTGCTGCCGACGCTGGTCATCATCGGGGTGCTGACGTTTCTGCGCCTGGTGGAGACCACCGTGGAGAACTCGTTGGACCTGCTGCGGATCCAGCGCATCCGGGCCTACTACCACCATCAGCTCGCGGGCGAGCACGACTTCTTCGCCGACGCGGTGGCGGCCGACGACGCCATGAGCACGGCGTGGAACCTGGTCGGCACGCGTCCCGGGCGGTGGGAGTTCCTGCTGACCACGGCCGCACTCGTGGGCGCGGTCAACGCCGTCCTGAGCGGGCTCGGCATCGCCCTGGTGGCCTCTACCGTCGGTGCCGAGGCCGTTTTGACGGTCCTGGTCGGGGTGCTGGTCGCGGTGGTGGCGTTCGGTGTGCAGTTCGTCTACATCCTCCGGGCGTCGGCCGCACGGATGCGCTGACGGCCCGCCGGTGCCACTGAGGTCGATCGCCAGCGCGGCGGCGTACGGTCGGCTGATGCGGATCACCCGGTTCACCCACTCGTGTGTACGCGTCGAGCACGACGGCGGGGTGCTTGTCGTCGACCCGGGGACGTGGAGTGAGCCGCACGCTCTGGTCGGCGCGGACGCGGTGCTGGTCACCCACGAACACACCGACCACGTGGACGTGGCGCGCCTGGCCCTCCGGGGCGTCCCCGTGTACGCCCCGGAGGGTGCTCAGCTGCCGGATGTCGCGCCGCTACCGGTGACCCGGGTCCGTGCCGGGCAACGCTTCACCGCGGCCGGCATCGAGGTCAGCGCCCACGGCGGCCGGCACGCCACCATCTATGGGGGCCAACCGGACTGCCCGAACCTCGGCTACCTGATCGGCAACGGGCTCTACCACCCGGGCGACGCCCTGCACGTGCCGGACGAGCCGGTGCGCACCCTGCTCGTCCCGGCCCAGGGGTCCTGGCTGCGCCTGGACGAGGCGATCCGCTTCGCCGGCGTCGTGGGCGCGGCGGCGGCGTACCCGATCCACGACGCGCAGCTCAACGACCGCGGTCTGGCCAGTGTCGCGGGTTGGTTCGCCGAGACGATCCCCGGCTACCGTCACCTGCTGCCCGGCGAGACCGCCTGACCCCGGTCGTCATCCGCCGCCGGGGTGCGGAAACGCGGCGCGGCGGCGGTGAGCACCGCGGCGGTCGTCGGGGCGGACCACACCTCGGTCAGCTCTGTCACGAGGTCGGCGACCAGCCGGGTCACGGCCGGCTCGCCGCCCGGGTGCAGCGCCTCGGCGACGATCAGCACCGACGTGGTGCCCGCCCGCACGGCCGACCAGCCGCTCTGCCGGTTGGTCCATCGTCGGGCGTGGGCCCGCCCGGCGGAGTCGACGAAGGTCACCTCGCCCGGTTCGGGATGCTCGGTGTCGCCCGCGAAGCTCAGGTACGCCTCGTCCCCGTGTGCCGGCCGGACCACCAGGTCGCCGTCGACCCGGTCCAGGTCGAGCGCCGCGACCGGGATGGCGTACGCGGCCGAGACGGCGTTGCAGAGATCGACGAGCGGGTGCACCCGGGGCAGTTCGCCGTCGAGGCGCAGCCGACGCAGCAGCGCCTCGGAGGCGCACCGGTACTTGGTGGGCCGCAGCCCCATCGCCGCGTACGCCCGCCGCCACGCCTGGATCTCCGGGAACCCGCTCTCGGCCCCACCGGCCAACCGCCGCCGCGCCTCGCCGAGATGGGCGGCCGTGCGTGCCGCCACGTCGGCGGTGGCGGTGATCCCAGCGACCTGCACCACACCGGCGACCAGATCGGGGTACGCGTCGCGAAGCCGAGGAGAATGTTCGAACTGCACTGTGCTCCTATCGTTCGGTGAGGGCGAGGGTCACGCCGAGCGCGACGAAGGTGCCGGCGGCGGATCGACGCAGCCAGTCGGTGACCCGGGGGCGGGTCAGCACCCGGTCGCGTACCCGGGCCGCGAAGATGCCGTAGCCGCTGAACACCACCATGGTGAGCAACATGAACACCGCGCCGCAGCCGAGCATCACCCGGGTCGAGCCGGGTGCCGTGGTGTCCACGAACTGCGGCAGGAACGCGACGAAGAACATCGTCGGCTTCGGGTTGAGCAGGTTGACCAGCACCCCGGAGACGATCACCCGGATCGCCGAGCGGGGTGCGGCGTCGGTGGTCACCGCGAAGGCGTCGCGGTCGCGCGCCATGGACCAGGCCAGGTAGAGCAGGTAGCCGACGCCGAGGTAGCGGACGGTCTCGAACGCCACGGCGCTGGTCTGCATCAGCGCGGCCAGCCCGGTCATCGCGGCCAGCAGGTGCGGCAACGTTCCCAGCGTGCAGGCGAACGCGGCCAGCACTCCGGCCCGCGCGCCCCGCGACAGGCCGGCGGAGAGCGTGAAGATCACCCCGGTGCCGGGGGTGACCACCACGATCAGCGTGGTGATCAGGAACGGGATGGTCACGATCGTCCTCCGGCGGAGTCGGCAGGTCTGGCTCCTCCTCACTCTGCTGCCACAATGGTCCGATGGGCAGAGCCAAACCGACTGCGTCCGAGAGGTCCATATCGGCCGGCTCCGACTTCCTGCACCTGACCATCACCGACGCGACGCCGGGCGGGCGCGCCGACTGGCTGACCGACCGGCTGCGGCAGGCCATCGCCGAGGGGCGGGTGCCGGTCGGTGACCGGCTGCCTCCGACCCGGGTGCTCGCCGCCGACCTCGGTGTCTCCCGGGGCGTGGTCACCGAGGCGTACCAGCGCCTGACCGAGGAGGGGCACATCGCCGGCCGGGGCCGGGCCGGCACTGTCGTCGTCGCCGCGCCGGTCGCGCCCACACCCACAGCGACCGCCGCGCCGGCACCGGTCACGACCTTTCCGCCGGCACCGGGCACCGACATCTTCGAGGCGTTACGCGCGGCGCACGCGTCGATCGACCTGACGCCCGGCGTACCCGATCTGGCCGCCTTTCCCCGCGCGGACTGGCTGCGTGCCGAACGGAGCGTGCTGCGCCGCCTCGCCGCGGCCGACCTCGGCTACGGAGACCCCTGTGGCACGCCCGTGCTGCGACAGGCCGTCGCCGCCTGGCTGGCCCGCAACCGCGGCATCAGCGTCGACCCCGCCGAGGTGATCATCGTGGCCGGCGTCTCCCAGGCGCTCGGGCTGCTCGCCCAGGCGCTCGCCGCTGCCGGCGTCGCCCGGATCGCCGTCGAGGACCCGGGGTCGCTCGGGGTACGCCAGCACTTGAACAACTGGCGGATGGACACCCCGCCGATCAGCGTCGACGACGCCGGGCTGCGGGTCGACGAGTTGACAGCCAGCGGCGTACCGGCGGTGATGCTCACCCCCGCACACCAGTTCCCGAGCGGCGTGGTGCTCGACGGTGACCGCCGCCGCCAACTCGTCGCCTGGGCGCGGGCCGGCGGATTGATCATCGAGGACGACTACGACGCCGAGCACCGCTACGACCGTCCTCCGGTGCCGGCGCTGCGGGGCCTGCTGCCCGAGCAGGTCTGCTACGCCGGCAGCGTGTCCAAACTGCTCGCCCCCGCCCTGCGGGTCGGCTGGCTGCTCGTGCCGGCGCGGCTGCGCGAGGCAGTGGTGGCCGCCAAGCGCAACGCCGACCTGGGCAACGCCGTGCTACCGCAACTGGTGCTGGCGGAGTTGATGACCTCCGGCGCCTTCGAGCGGCATCTGCGGCTGCTGCGCCGGCGACACATCCGTCGGCGGGACGCCATGATCGCCGCCCTGGCCCGCGCGTTGCCGTCGGCGACAGTGCACGGCGCCGCCGCCGGGCTGCACCTGATGATCACGCTGGACGACACCGTCGTCGACACCGAGTGGGCGGCGGCGACGCTGGCACTCGGGGTGAAGGTGCAACCGCTGTCCTGGCACTGCCAGCGGCCGTACCGGCCCGGCCTCGTGCTCGGCTACGCGGCCCGTACTCCCACCGAGATCGAGGCCGGCGTCGCCGCCGTCGCCGCCGCGCTCGGCTCCGGCTAGGACCATCCGGCGTATCCTTCGCCAGTGGGACTGCGCTTCGAGACGCGCGGGTCCGACTCGCCATGGGTCGACACCGTGTGGACCTGCACGAGCGAGCAGGTCACCGCGATGACGTCCGTGGCGGGGGTGCGCTGGGGCCTGGTGTTCTGGGAGCAGGCTGGCCGGGCGTACGCGAGCATCACCGGTCCCGAGACCCGCACTGGCACGGCGCCGGTGCCGCACGGCGCGACCTTCACCGGCATCGAGTTCGCCGTGGGCACCTCGTTGCGGGCCGTGCCCACGCCGACGCTGGTCGACGGCGGCATCGAGCTCCCCGACACCACGCGCCGGACGTTCCGGCTGGACGGCGCTCGCTGGGAGACGCCCGGCCCCGACGACGCGGAAGCCTTGGTCGACAGCCTCGTCCGGGCCGGGACCGTGGTCCGTGACCCGCTCGTCGCCGAGCTGCTGCGGGGCCGCGGGCCGGTCGTCTCGGCGCGGACCGTCGAACGCCGGTTCCGCGCCGCGACCGGGCTGACGCGCGGCGCGGTCCGGCAGATTGAGCGGGCCCGCGCGTCGGCGGAGCTGCTGGCTTGCGGAGACGCGGCCGCCGACGTGGTCGCCAAGCTCGACTACTTCGACGAGCCGCACCTGGCCAGGGCACTGCGCCGCTACCTCGGACGTACCGTTCGCCAGCTACGCGAGGGCACTGGCGGCGCCATCGCCCTCGACCTGGATCAGCGCTTGACGTCGTAGATCACCTTGAGGATCCCGTTCGGGTAGCTCTCCGACTCCCGCAGCGTCAGCATGTGCTTGTCGCGGTCGGCCCGGCCGAACAGGCCCTTGCCGGCACCGAGCAGCACGGGGAAGACGAGCAGGTTGTACCGGTCGATCAGCCCCTCATCGGACAGCCGCCGGGCCAGCTCCGCGCTGCCGTGGATGAAGATCGCTCCGCCCTCATCCTGCTTGAGCGCGGCGATGTCCCCGGTCGAGCGCAGGATCGTGGTCGGCCCCCACCCGTCGACGAGCGCGTCGTCGGACAGCGTGCTCGACACCACGTACTTGGGCAGCTCCTTGTAGTCGGCGTGGTCCTCCGAACCGGGCCAGACCCGCGCGAACGCCTCGTAGCTGCGGCGGCCGAACATCAACGCCGTCGTGTCGGCGAGCTCCTCGCCCTTCAGCGACCAGGCCTCCGGGACGAACTCGAGGTCCTTGAACACCCAACCGCCGCTGCGGTGCTCCTCACCCGGCCCGCCGCCGGGCGAGTCGACGACGCCGTCGAGCGACATGAAACCGGTGTAGACCAGGTCGCGCATTGTGTTGTCTCCTCAGGCTTGGAAGCGAGCTGCCGGGTACACGCTAGATCGCTGACGTGGCGCTGTCTTGGACGGAAGCGACAGCCGGTCCGAACGGGCCGCCGGATCGCCTGGTGCCGTCATCAGGCCCCGCAACGATCGGGCGGATCCTCAGCCCAGGAACAGCTGGACGAGGACCAGCACGGCGAGCAGGGCCGGCCCCCGTGACCCCTGACGCATCAGGTCGACCGGGATCATCCCGAACGGTGTGTTGACCGTCGCGCCGCCGTAGTCGATCGGCGGGCGGGTGCCGGCCCGGAACGCGGCGGCCACCACCCCCAGCGCCAGCGTCGGCGCCAGCCAGGCCGGCCCCGGGTCGACGGTCGGCAGGGTCAGCAACCACCACACACCCGCGCCGACAGCCGGCACCACCACGTGGATCCCACGCAGCAGGTTGTCGCTGCCACCGAGCGCCCGGCGCAGCCCGGGTGAGCGACTGACCGACCGCAGACCGCCGGTCAGCCGATTGGCGGCGAGGTACGCGAACACCACCTGCGCGGCACCGGCCAACCCGGGCAGGGCGAGCGCGGCAGCGTACTGCACCCCGATCAGCGCCGCCCAGATCAGCACGGCGCTCGGGTGGCGGCGCAACCGGCGTACGTCGGCCTGCAACAGCGCCCACCAGCCGGGGCCGGGCCGGAACCGGCGGCTGCGGACCCGGCCGATCCGGCGCCAGCGGCGGCTCTCCACCAGCCCGGCGAGCAGGCTCGGATCCAGCAGGATCGTGGCCGTGGCGGCGGCGTTGGCGAACTGCGCGCCGGTGGTCAGGGTGGCCCGGTCGACCCGGGGCAGCGCGCGTACCGCCAGGATCACGCCCACGCCCACGAGCGGCACCGCGGCGGCGAACAACGCGACGGTCGGCGTCGTCGCCGGCCGGGACAGCCCGTCGCCGAGTCGACCGACGAGCACCACCAGGGCGGTGATCACGGCCGCCGCCACCATCGGCACCGCCCCGATCACCGTCGGCCAGCGCCGCCCCGACCGGCTGCCCTGGGCGACGACGCTGAGCGCCAGCGCGGCCGCGCCCCACCCCGCGCCGGCCGCCGCCGCCCAGCCCAGGGCGGACGGTTCGCTGACCCCACCGAGCGCCGCCACCGCCACGCCGAGCGCAGCGGTGCCGGCCGCCGAGCCCAGCAGCAACAGGACGAAACGGGGCGCCAACCAGGCCCGTCGGTCGATCGGCGCGCTGGTCGCCCAGCTCTGCGTCGCCGGCGTGACCAGCAGCGGGCCGAGCGCGCGCAGACCACGCCAGGCCAGCCCCGCGCCCGCCAGCAGCGCGGCGACCGCCAGCCACCACCGCACGCCCGGCTCGGCCTGACCCACGGAGGGGGAGTCCAGCAGGTCACGGCTGGCGCTGATCGCGAACCAGCCGTACATGCCCACGAAAAGGACCATGACGTACGCGTCGCCGAGCACGTCACCGAGGGAATGGTCGTGGTGCCGGCTGCGTGCCTTACGCAGGTGCGTTCGCACCTGCCGCGCGGTCGGCACCCCGACCGGCGTGTCGGCGATCGTGGCCGGCGCGGCGGTCACTTGCCGATCTCGATGCGCTCGTCGACCACCGCGTCGATCAGCTCCGGGTCGTGCGAGGCCAACAGCACGGCAGTGCCCGCCGCCCGTTCCCGCAGGAGCCGGTCGGCGAGCCACTGTCGCCCGCGGACGTCGAGCCTCTGCTCGGGCTCGTCCAGGATCAGCACCCGGCGGGGCCGGACGAAACAGGACGCCAGCGCCAGCCGGCGGCGCTGCCCGCTGGACAGCGTCACCGGCAGCTGGTCGCGGGCCGGCTCCAGACCCAGCTCGGCGAGGACCTCCTCGACCGGCTCGGCGTCACCCCCGTGGGCGTACGCGACCAGCTCCAGGTGCTCGACCACCGACAGGTCGGGGAAGAAGTCGATGTCGTCCAGGGCGGCGGCCACCAGCGCCCGCACCTGAGGATCGGTCTCGTCGGCCCGGCGGCCCTGCACCAGCACCTCACCCGCGTCCGGCCGGTCAGCGCCGACGACGCACCGCAGCAGGGTCGTCTTGCCGCTGCCGTTCGGGCCCAGCACCACCGCGATCCGGCCCGCCGGGAGCGTGAAGCTCACCTCGTCGAGCACGACCAGGTTGCCGAAGTTGCGACTGAGTCCCCGTACCGAGAGCGCGTCCACGATCACAGAGTCTCCCAGAGCCACGCCACCGACCAACCCGAGCGACCTACGTCACCCGGCTGTCGGCGTCGTTGTCCAGTCGGGCGTCGGCGGCGGCCAGCCCCTGGGCGTCGGCGACCTCCTCGGCCACGGCCGCCGCGTCCGCCCAGTGCCGCCGCGCGTCGGCCTGGTCGCCCAGCGCGGAGCAGGCGTCACCCAGGTAGAGCAGGGTACGCGCCAGCCCGGCTGTCGGCCGGGTCTCCTCGCGCAGCCGGCGGCTCTCGGCCAGCAGCTCGTACGCCGTGCGCGCCTGCCCCGGGGTGCTGCTCAGCAGGGTCGCCCCGGCGTTGAGCAGCGCCGTCGCCCGGCTGGTCGGGTCGTTGACCGACTCGTATTCGCGCAGTGCGGCCCGCCACGCCTGGGCGGCGTCCAGGTGCTCGCCGAGCGCCGCGTGCACCAGCACCAGGTTCGTCAGGGCCGCCGCGTACCCGCGCGCGTCACCCACCGACCGGAACGTGTTGGCCGCCCGCACCAGGTGGTGGTGCGCGGTGTCCGGTTCGCCCCGGGCCAGTTGGGCGGCGCCCAGGCCCAGCTCGGTGAGGGCGTGCCCGGCCCGGTCGGCGCCGGAGCGGTGTCGGCGCGACATCTCCAGGTGCTCCACCGCGTCGTCGAGCTGCCCCAGGTCGAGCAGGGCCAGACCGAGGTTCATCCGCGCCTGGGCGTTGCCCCGCCGCCCCCGCTCGTTGACCGCGAGGGTGAGCGCCGCCGCCGCCCCCTGCGGGTCGTGCCGGCGTCGACGCAGCACCCCCAACTCGTTGTGCGCCCACCCGGCGATCTCCGGACGGTCGTCGGCGGTCGGGGTGGCCAGCACGGTGCGGCAGACCTGCTCCCACTCGTCGAGCCGCTCGGCGTACGCCAGCCACCCGCACAGCGCCACCGCCAACCGGAACCACCACCGGCGCACCCGCCGGGGCAGGGTCTCCTTCGCGCCGGCCGGCACCCGCACCACCGCCAGCAGCAGCTCCTGGTGCAGGTCGAACCAGCCGTACGGGTCGTCGTCCAACGGCAGCGACCACTCCCGGTCGGGTGAGGAGCCGAGCACCGCCAGGTTGGCCGCGTGCCGTTCGGCCCGACGGGCCAGATGCCGGGTCAGCCGGGCCTGCGCGGCGACCCGGGCCCGGACCGGATCCGCGTCCCGCAGGTGCAGCCGGGCGCTGCCGGCCAGCAGGGGGCGGATCTCGTACCGGTCGCCGGGCGCGCCGACCACGAACGCCGCTGCGGCCAACCGGTCGAGCAGTGCGGTCACCAGCTCGGGGTGCCGTCCGGCCAGCGCGGCGATGCTGGGCCGGTCCACCGGGGCGGGGACCAGCGACATCAGCCGGTACAACCGTCGGGCCTGGCGGGGCAACACCCGGTACGCGATGTCCCGTTCGGTGACCAGGCGGGCCGCCGGTGAGACGGCGAGCCGCTGATGCGGTGGCGTCTGCACCGCGCGGCGCAGCGCGTCCAGCACGTCGGAGTGCCGCCAGCCGTGCTGAGCGGTGCGGTAACCGAGCGCCCGGACGGTACGCGGTTGCCGCCCGCACAGGTCGACGATCTCGCGTACCGCCGGATCGGTGCGTGGGTCGGCGCGACGGACCCGGGCGGCGGGCGCGGCCCCACCCGCCGTCGCGAACAGCTCCACCGCCTCGGACGTGCCCGGTTCGGCGATCCAGTGCGCGACCACACCCTCCAGACCAACCAGCGCCGGACCACCGGCGAGCAACAGGCGGCAGGTGCGCGCGGTGGGCGGCAACAGAGGCCGCACCTGGTCGGGACGGTCGACGTTGTCCAGCACCAGCACGATCTTGCGACCGTCGAGCTGACCGCGCAGCGCGTCGGCGGCGGCGGCGAGCGCGTCCGGCCGGCCGGAGGTCGGCGGGGCGGTGCCCAGGATCCGGGCCAGCGCGGTGAGCACCTGCCGGGCCGAGCGGGGTCGGCCGCGCCGCCGCAGGTCCAGGTAGTACTGACCGTCGGGGAACTCCTCCCGGCACTCGTTGGCGGCCTGCACAGCGCACGCGGAGGTGCCCACCGCACGCCGGCCCAGCACCGCTACCGCGTGCTCCCGGGCGAGCAGACCGACCAGGGCGTCGACGTGCTCCTCGCGACCGGTGAACTCGGCCGTGTAGGGCAGGTTGGGAGCCCCGGCGGCAGGGGTGGTGAGCACCTCCGTCGGCTCGGGGTCGACCTTTCGGCCGGTCCGGCGGCGGCGTACCTCGTACACCACGTAACCGACGACGCCGCCGGAGGCCAGGACGATGGTCACCGGCCCGAGCACGCTGGCCGCCAGCTCGGAGAGGACATTGCCGGCCAGGTTGCTGGCCACGTTGGCGAGGACGCTGCCGACCACGCCGCCGATCGCGATCAACGCCGGCCAGCGTGAGCCGCCGCGCGCACCACCCGGCCCGGTCACCGCACGCCCCCGGAGACGAGCCCGGCGACCAGGTGCCGCCGCGAGAGGACCACCAGCACCACCGGCAGCACCGAGGCGAGCACCGAGCTGGCGGCCAGCGCGCCACTGTTGCTCACGAAACTGCGGGTCTGCTCGGCCAGGAACGGCCCGAGCGGCGAGGACCCCGACGCGCTGAACAGCCGCCCCACCACCAGGTCGTTCCAGACCTGGACGAACTCCAGCACGGACACCGCCACCACCGCCGACAGGTTGTGCCGGGCCAACCGGCGCAGTGTGTGCCACCACCGACGCCCGCCCAACCGGGCGTGGGGGGGGGGGCGGGCGCCCGCGCGGCCGCCGCCCCGGGCGCGCGCGGCGCCCCCCCCCGGCGCGCCCCCCCCCCCCCGCCCCCCGGGGGGCCCGCCCCCCGGCAGGTGGGGGCGCAGGCCGTGCACCCCGGCTACGGCTTCCTCTCCGAGGACGCCGACTTCGCCGAGATCTGCGCCGACAACGGGCTGACGTTCATCGGCCCGCCACCGGCGGTGATGGCCGCGCTGGCCGACAAGTCCTCGGCCCGCGCACTGATGAGCCGCGCCGGCCTGCCGCTGTCGCCGGGCAGTGTCGCGCCGGTACCGACCGCCGCCGCGGCGGCCGAGGTGGCCGACGCCGTCGGCTACCCGGTCATCGTGAAAGCCGCCGCCGGGGGCGGGGGCCGGGGGATGACAGTGGTGCGCACCCCGGGCGAGCTGCGCCGGGCGTACACCCGGACCCGGGCCGCCGCGCAGGCAGCCTTCGGCGACGACCGGGTGTACGTCGAGCGTTACCTCACCGAGGCGCGGCACGTCGAGGTGCAGGTGCTCTGCGACGCCCACGGCAACGGGGTGCACCTGGGCACCAGGGACTGCTCGGTGCAGCGCCGGCACCAGAAACTGGTCGAGGAGGCACCCGCGCCGGCGCTCCCCGCCGCCGTTCTCGACACCATCGCCGAGACCGCCCTGCGGGGTGCCCTCGAGGTCGGTTTCGTTGGCGCCGGCACGCTGGAGTTCCTTGTCGACGCGGAGGAGAAGTTCCACTTCCTGGAGATCAACTGCCGGATCCAGGTGGAGCATCCCGTCACCGAGATGGTCACCGGGATCGACCTGGTCCACGAGCAACTCCACATCGCCGCCGGCGTACCGCTGCGGTGGCGGCAGAAGGAGATCCGCCTGCACGGCGTCGCGGTGGAGTGTCGGGTCAACACCGAGGACCCCGGGCGCGGCTTCGCCCCCACCCCCGGCCGGTTGGAGCGGTTCACCCCACCCGGTGGCCCGTTCACCCGGGTGGACACCCACGCCAGCGCCGGTTACCTGGTCGGTCCCTGGTACGACTCGCTGCTCGCCAAGGTGATCGTCTGGGCGCCCGACCGGGAGCTGGCCCTCAACCGGCTGGAACGGGCCCTGGACGAGTTCGACGTCGCCGGTCCGGGCGTGCACACCACCATCCCGTTCGTCCGGCGGGTGCTCGACGACGCCGCATTCCGCAAGGGCCGCTACACCACCGGACTGGTCGACCGTCTGCTCTCCGCGCCCGCTCCGGGGCCGACGACCACCCCCGCACCGCGTACCGCGCCCGCCGCAGATCCCGACGCAACCCACAGGAGGACCCGATGACCGTCACCCATGGTCGCCCGATGACCGCCGAGATCACCGACATCCTGGTGGCGCACTGCGGGCTGGACGCCGACGCCGCGGCCCGCGCGCCCGCCGCGTCGCTGGAGGAGCTGGGCATGGACTCGCTCGCCCTGCTGGAACTGTCGGCGGTCGTCGCCGACCGCTGGCAGGTGGCCATCCCCGAGCAGGCCGGACAGCTGAGCATCCCGGCGGTGGCCGACCTGGTCGCCCGCCGCGCCGACCCGCCCGGGCACACCGAGAACAGCGTGGTCATCGACGCGCCGCTGGGGCTGGTCTGGGAGGTCACCAACGACGTGGCGAACTGGACCGAGCTGTTCACCGAGTACGCCGTGGTGGAGATCCTGCACCGCGAGGCGCACACGGTGCGGTTCCGCCTCACCATGTACCCCGACGAGAACGGGGTGTCCTGGAGCTGGGTCAGCGAGCGCACCGCCGACCCGGTGAGCAGGCAGGTCCGGGCGCACCGGGTGGAGACCGGGCCGTTCGAGTACATGCGCATCCACTGGCGCTACACCGAGGAGGCCGGTGGCACCCGGATGACCTGGACGCAGGACTTCGCGATGAAGCCGACCGCGCCTGTCGACAACGCCGCGATGACCGAGCGGATCAACACCAACAGCGTGATCCAACTCGCGGTGATCAAGGACCGGGTGGAGCGGATCGCCTGGCAGCGCGCCGACCAGGGCGCGCCGACCGCCAGCGACGCACCGACGGGAGCCGACGATGAGTGACCTGAGCACCCGCCCGATCGCCGCCCGGGACGTACCCGCCGACCGTCGGCGCGGCGGTGAGCTACGGGTGCTGCTCGGCCCCCGCACCGTCGGCAGCACCTCGGGTTTCCTCGGTGTGGCCACACTCGAGCCGGGGGAGCGGATCGCCGAGCACTACCACCCGTACAGCGAGGAGTTCCTGTACCTGGTGCGGGGCGCGATCACCGTCGACCTGGACGATCACCCGACGCTGCTGGCCGCCGGTGAGGGGCTTTTCGTCCCGGTGAACGTGCGGCACCGGCTGCGCAACACCGGGGTCGAACCGGCCGAGGTGGTCTTCCACCTGGGCCCGCTCGCCCCCCGACCCGAACTGGGCCACGTCGACACCGAACTGGTGGAGGCACCATGACCGGGCGCCGCACGGTGGTGACCGGGATCGGGGTGGTGGCCCCGGGCGGCGCCAGCCGGGACCGCTTCTGGAAAACCATCACCGAGGGGCGCACCGCCACCCGGCGGATCAGTTTCTTCGACCCGTCGGCGTTCCGGTCGCAGATCGCGGCGGAGTGCGACTTCGACCCGGTCGCGGCGGGCCTGAGCGAGGCCGAGCGACGCCGGGCCGACCGGTACGTGCAGTTCGCGCTGGCCTGCTCCGCCGAGGCGGTGGCCGACGCCCAGTTGGAGCTCACCGACGCGCAACGGGACCGGGCCGGGGTGGTGCTGGGCACGGCGGTGGGCGGCACGATGGCCTTGGAACAGGAGTACGTCACAGTGAGCGAGCACGGCCGACGGTGGCTGGTGGACGGGACGCGCGGTGGCCCGTACCTCTATCAGGCGCTGGTGCCCAGCAGCCTCGCCGCGGACGTGGCGTGCCGGCACGGGCTGCACGGTCCGGCGCAGGTGGTGTCCACCGGCTGCACCTCCGGCATCGACGCCATCGGGTACGCCCACCAGATGATCGTGGACGGTGAGGCGGACGTGATGCTGGCCGGCGCGTCCGACTCGCCGATCTCGCCGGTCACTGTCGCCTCGTTCGACGCGATCAAGGCGACCAGCCCGGACAACGACGACCCGGCACACGCCTCCCGCCCGTTCGACGCCGACCGGCACGGGTTCGTGCTGGCCGAGGGCGGGGCGGTGCTGGTGCTGGAGGAGGCCGGCCACGCCCGGCGTCGGGGAGCGCACATCTACTGCGAGGTGGCCGGCTACGCCAGCCGCAGCAACGGCTTCCACATGACCGGGCTGCGGCCGGACGGGCTGGAGATGGGCCTCGCCGTCACCGACGCGCTCCGGCAGGGCCGGATCCTGCCCGAACAGGTCTCCTACATCAGCGCCCACGGCTCGGGCACCCGGCAGAACGACCGACACGAGACGGCCGCGTTCAAGCGGGCGCTGGGCCAGGCCGCGTACCGGATCCCAATCAGCTCGATCAAGTCGATGGTCGGGCACTCGCTCGGCGCGATCGGGTCGATCGAGATGGCCGCGTGCGCCCTCGCCATCGAGTTCGGTGTGGTGCCGCCGACGGCGAACTGGAGCACCCGGGACCCGGAGTGCGACCTGGACTACGTACCCAATGAGGCACGGGAGGTACCGGTGGACGTGGCCCTCTCGGTGGGCAGCGGCTTCGGCGGTTTCCAGTCGGCCATGGTCTTCCGTCGGATGCTCGGCGCGGTGGCGGCGTGAGCGCCGCTTCGCACAGTGGCGGCGCGACGGCCCGGGCGGTGGTGACCGGCATCGGGGTGGTCGCACCGAGCGGCATCGGCGCGGACGCGCACTGGCGCACGGTCCTCGCCGGCACCCGCCGGACCGGGCCGATCACGTTGTTCGACCCGGTCGGCTATCCGACGCGCTTCGGAGGGGAGGTGCCCGGCTTCACCGCCGACTCATACGCCGACAGTCGACAGTTGGTGCAGACCGACAGGTGGACGCACCTCGGCTTCGCCGCCACCCGGCTGGCGCTGGCCGACGCCGGCCTGCCCGACCGGGCACCCGACCCGTACGGCTACGCGGTGACCCTGGCCAGCTCGTCCGGGGGCAACCTGTTCGGTCAGCGGGAACTGCAACGGCTGTGGGGCGGCACCTCACGGACGGTCGGGGCGTACCAGTCGATCGCCTGGTTTTACGCGGCCAGCGTCGGGCAGCTCTCCATCCACCACCAGTTCAAGGGCCCGAGCGGGGTGCTGGTCGCGGAGTCGGCCGGCGGGCTGGACAGCCTGGCCCACGCCGCCCGCGCGGTGCGCCGGGGCACCCCGGTCGTGATCGCCGGGGCCACCGAGTGCCCGTTGAGCCCGTACGCGCTCGCCTGCCAGCTGCGCTCGGGGCTGCTCAGTGACGTCGCCGACCCGGAGCGGGCGTACCGGCCGTTCGACGCCACCGCCAGCGGCTACCTGCCGGCCGAGGGCGGAGCGGTGTTCGTGGTGGAGGAGTTGGGGCACGCCCTGGCCCGGGGCGCCCGGGTCTACGGCGAGGTGAGCGGGTGGGGCTCCACCCACGACGCCGCGCACACCACTGCGGAGAGCAGCGGCGACCCGGCCCAGTACGCGCGGGCGATGCGGCTGGCCCTGGACCGGGCGGGCGTCGCCGCCGCCGGAATCGACGTGGTGCTGCCCGACGCTCTCGGCGTGCCCCGCTACGACCGCAGCGAGGCCGAGGCGCTGCGGGCAGTGTTCGCCGACCGGCCGCCCCCGGTGACCACGCAGAAACCGCTGACGGGTCGGGCGTACCAGGGCGGCTCGGCGTTGGACGTGGCCACCGCGCTGCTCGCCTTCGCCCACGACACGTTGCCCGCGTCGGCGGGCCCGGACGAGGTGGCCGAGGGCTGCGAGCTGGACTTCCTGCGCGAGCACCGTCGACCGCGCAGTCGACTCGCCCTGATCTGCGCGCGGGGCTTCGACGGGTTCAACAGTGCGCTGGTCCTGCGCGGGGCCGCGCCGATGAGGGGAGAGGCGTCATGAGCGACAAACGGGCCCGGGTGGTCTTTCTGGTACGGGTGCCGGTGCCGCGCACCGAGGCGTTCCTCGCCGCGTACGAACAGGTGCGGCACCTGGTCGCCGGCGGTGTGCCGGGGCACCTGGTCGACCAGGTGTGCCGGTCGTCGACCGACCCGGAGCAGTGGCTGATCACCAGCGAGTGGGCGAGCCTGGCCGACTTCGAGGAGTGGGAACGCAGCCCTGAGCACCGGGACCTCGTACGCCCGATGCGGGAGTGCTTCACCGACGCCCGTTCGCTGCGCTTCCACATCCACGCCCAAACCCCAGCCCTGGCCTGAGGGTCCTTCCCGCCCCCCGGTGCCGCCCCCGTCGCCCTCTTCCCGCGATCTTGCACTTGATGTCGCGACATAGGGGGCATGTCACGCGTCTCGACGACCGAAACTGCAAGATCGACGCGGTGGGGACGGGTTGCGGCGCGTAGGGTCTTGGAGTTGTGAAGGTACTGATCTCCGTCGACATGGAGGGCGTCTCGGGGATCGTTCACCCCACCGAGACGAATCCGGATCGGTACGACTACGAGCGCGGCCGGGCGTTGATGACGGCCGAGGCGAACGCGGTGATCGCCGGGGTCCTCGATGCCGAACCCGAGGCGGTCGTGTGGGTCGCCGACGCGCACGGGACGTTCCGGAACATCCTGCCCGAGGACCTCGACCGGCGTGCTCACCTGGTGCGGGGCAAACCCCGGCCGCTGGGCATGCTCGCCGGGCTGGACGAGCACACGGATGCCGTCCTGCTCGTCGGCTATCACGCTCGGGCGGGTGCCGGGCCCGCCGTGCTGGCCCACACGATGAGCGACGCCATCCTCGACGTACGGGTGGCCGGGCGGTCGCTGGGCGAGATCGGCCTCAACGTCGCCATGGCAGGGCACCACGATGCGCCCGTCGTCCTGCTCAGCGGGGACGACACCGCCTGCGCCGAGTTCAGCGCGTTGGTGCCCTCGGCGGTCACCGTCGCCGTCAAGCAGACCCTGGGTCAGGCCGCCGCGGTGGCCCTGCATCCGCAGGAGGCACGGGAGCGGCTGCGCCATGCCGCCGCCGACGCGATCGCCCGGCGCGCCTCGATCCCACCGGCGCAGATGGCCGGGCCGGTTGACGTCGAGGTCGATCTGTACGGGCCGTACATGGTCGACCTCGCGGTTCTGGTCCCGGGTGTTACCCGCGTCGGTGGCGGCCGGACGGTCGCCTTCCACGCCGCCGACGTCGCCGAGGCGTATCGGCTGGTTCAGCTGCTCGTCGAACTCGCCAGCATCAAACCGAGCTGAGGCCTGTTTCATCAGAACTGGCCGGCCTGCGCCTTGCCGGTGGCCGCCCGGACACCGCCTCGGCTCGGCCGCCCTGATGAACTCGACCGCCCTGATGAACGCGCCTTGGCGCCCGAGAGCCGTCTCGTTCGGCGGCGACCTCGCCGCCATCGGCCGTCCGGCTGGGGACGCGCGACGGTTGTACGAGGCGTCATGCCTCGGTGACGTTCTGCCAAATCACCCGCCCGATCATGCCCGCCGAACGGGCTGTCGGCAATCCGGCTGGCCGCTGCTTTTGATCCATCCATTCGCATCTAGCAATGGCCACGTGGGAGTCGTATGGTTCCCCGCAGCACCCCGACAAGCGTACGTGATGGGCGGATTCGCCCTCTTTCATGCTGGGCGGTGAACGGCAGTGACGGCAGAAGATCCTACGGCGACAGACCCCGGCTGGGTGGACGAAGTCCTCTTCGCCGGCCACCCGACCGACGTTTGTCTTCGTCTGCCCGAGCCCGTCGACCGGGCGACCCTGCACCGGCTGGTCACCGCCGCGCAGGAGCGGCTGACCACCGCCGGACTGCGCCCCGGTGGTGCCGTGGCGCTGCGGTTGCCGCCGTCGCTGGCGTACGTGGTGAACCTGCTCGCCACCTGGCGCGCCGGGGGGCAGGCGATCCTGCTCGACCACCGGCTCACCGACCACGAGGTGGACCGGGCGCTGACCCGGTTGGCCCCGCAGGTGGTGGTCGCTCCGGTGCGGACCGGTGGCGGCGCCCTGAAGATCTTCGTCGACGTCACCGAGGGCGTCACCCGGTACGCCGACCGCCCGGCGGTCAGCGGCCACGCCGTGATCCAGCTCAGCTCCGGCTCCACCGGCCCGTCCAAGGTGATCGGCCGCACCGCCGCCGACCTGGTCGCCGAGGTGCACCGCTACACCCGGATCGACGGGGTGGCGCTGCCCGGCGAGCGGATCATCCTGCTGCCCTCGATGGTGCACGTGCTCGGCCTGGTCGGTGGCCTGCTCTACGGGCTGCACGCCGGGGTCGAGCTGGTGCCACCGGAGCGGCTCAGCGGTGACGCCGTCCTGGCCGCGATCAGCGCCGGCCCCACGCCAGCCACGGTGCTCGGCGTGCCGTTCCACATCGGACTGCTCGCCTCCACCCGTCCGAACGGTCCACTGCCACAGCTGCGGCGGATGACCACCGGGGGTGAGCTGGTCCCGGCCGCCGTCGCCCGGGCGTTCACCGACCGGTACGGCGTACCCCTGGGCAACATGTACGGGATGACCGAGGTCGGGGTGATCGGCACCGACCTGCACGGGTCGCACCGACCGTCGATCGCCCCCGCGCCCGGGATCGAGGTCCGCGAGTCCGGCGGTGAGCTGTGGGTGTCCTGCCCGGCGTCGCCGTACGTCGGGCTGAGCGACCCGACCCGCTGGTCCGACGGGTGGCTGCACACCCGCGACGCCGGGACCGTCGACGACGACACCGGCCTGGTCACGGTGCGCGGTCGACTCGACTCGCAGGTCTCCGTCGGCGGGATGAAGGTCGACCTGACCGAGGTGGAGGCCACCGTCGCCGAGCTGACCGGCGTCGCCGCCGCCGTGGTGGTCTGGGACGACGGCATCACCGCGTACGTCCAACCGGACGGCCCGCTGTCGGAGGAGACGCTGGACAAGCTCCTCGCCGAGCGGTTGGCCGGCTACAAACGGCCCAGGGCGCTGCACCTGCTCGATCAGTTGCCCCGTACCACCACCGGCAAGCTGGTCCGCTCGACCGACGCGCTGCGCTCGGCGGTCACCCCGTGACCGGGCCGCTGCATCACCTCGATGCCGACCTGCTCGCCCGCGTGCGCGGCGACGGCCAGGACGAGGCCCCCGCCCAGGTGCGGATGACCGACGCACAGGTGCTCGGCGCTGGGCACCGGCCGCAACGGCAGCCCCGGCGGCGGCATCAGCCGGCGCAACCCGCCGCCGCGCAACCCCTGCCCGAGCGCCTTGCCGACCGCCTCCTTGGCGGTCCACAGCCGCAGGAAGTCCACAGTCCGGCTGGCCTCGGGCCGATCGCCCAACCAGGCCAGCTCGGCGGGCGGGAACCAGCGGCGGGCCAGCGCGAGCGCCGGCAGCGGGCGGATCCGCTCCACGTCCACCCCGACCGCGCCGGCTTGACGGGCGGCGACCACCACCAGCCCGGCGGTGCGGCTGACGCTGACCGCCAGCTCGACCGACCCGGTCACCTCGTCGACCCGGACGACCGGCCGTCCCTCACGGTCGTGCGTCAGCACCAGCTGGGCGTCCGGGCGACCGAGCAACAGAGCACCCGCCCGCCGCAGCAGCACAGCGGCCGGATCCGGCTGACCGCCGGTGTCCCGGCCGACCCACACGTAGGCGGTGTCCCGACCGGACACCGTCAGCTGAGCCACGCAGAAAGGGTATCCATGAGAGCCGAGGTCCGCGCCTTCGTCGTCGAGCAGCTCGCCGACATGAACTACGACGTCGAGGGGCTCGACGACGACACCACGCTCGGCCCTTCCGGCGTCGACCTGGAGTCACTCGCCCTGGCCGACCTGTCCGTCCGGGTCGAGGACCGGTACGGCCTGACGTTCGCCGACGACGAGTCGGAGCAGCTCGCCCTGATGACGGTCGGCGAGTTCACCACAATGGTCGCCGATCGGGTCACCGAGGCGACGAGCGACAAGAGCTGATGGGCGGTCAGCCCGATCTGGGGCGAGCTGACCTGATGACCATGCTCGCCGAACTCACAGCGAAACCGGCTGCCGACGTGTCCGACCGGATCGGCTCGATGGAGCTTGCCTGGCTGGTGCACCTCGTCGAGCAGCGCTACGAACGCCGGCTCGACCTCACCGACGAGGAACTGGCCGGCATCCGCACAGTCGACGACGCCCTGGTGGTGTTCCAGGCGTCGCTGACCGCCTCCGCAGATGGTTGAGGCGCGCGTAGCCCAGCTCACCGGTGTGTACGCGGTCAGCGCCCTGGGGCGGGGCGCCGACGCGCAGCTCGCCGGGGTGTTGGCCGGCGTGCCGGCGTTCGGGCCGGTGGACCGATTCGACACCGCCTCCCGCCGGGTCACAGTGGCGGCCACCCTGCCCGAGGTCGCTACCCTCCCCGACGAGTTGGCCACCGCGATCGACGCGGCCTGCCGCGCGGCCGGTCTGAACCGCGCGCAGCGCGCCGGGTGTGCCCTGCTGCTCGCCGTGCACGGCGGCCCGGCCGTGGGCCCGACGCCGGCCGTGCTCGCCGGTCAGCTCGCCGCGCGATGTGGACTGTCCGGGCACACCCGGGTCTACACCAGCGCCTGCGTGTCGGCCAGCACGGCGGTGGCCGACGCCGCCGCCCGGATCACCCGGGATGATGTCGAGCGGGTCGTGGTCGCGGCCGGCTACCTGGTGGAGTCGGACCAGTACGCGCTCTTCGACGCCGGTCGCGCCCTCGCTGTCGACGGGGCGGTCCGCCCGTTCAGCGCCGGCCGTCGAGGGTTGCTGCTGGGCGACGGCGTGGCCGCGGTGGTGCTGGAGTCGAGCGCCGTCCGACGACGCGGTGTCGAACCGGTGGCCGCAGTGGTCGGTTGGGGGCGGGCCGGCGACGCGTTCCATCCCTGCCAGCCGGAGCCCGGCGGCACCGGGCTGGCCCGCGCTGTCGACGGCGCGCTGCGCCGGGCCGGGCTGCCACCGCAGTCCGTCGGCTACGTCAACGCCAACGCCACCGGTACCGCGCAGAGCGACGCCGCCGAGGCCGCCGCCCTGCGTCGGGCTCTCGGCGGTCATGCCGCCCAGGTCCCGATCAGCTCGACGAAGTCGGTGCACGGGCACGCGCTGGAGGCGTCCGGGTTGCTCGAACTGGTGGTCACCGCGCTCGCGCTGCGCCACGGCGACCTGCCGGTCAACGCCGGATGGCTGGGCCCCGACGAATCCTGCCCTCTGAACGTCGTCAAAGACAGTCCGCAAAGGACGGAGGCCACCCACGCCCTGACCCTCAACGCCGCCTTCGGTGGCGCCAACACCGCTCTCCTGGTCGGCGTCGGATGACCGGATCGCCGGGGGAGAGGGCTCGGGCTCTCTGGCCCGAGGGCGGGGACGTCGGGGGCACCGTGGCGGGGGTGCCGGGGTTTGTGCACTCGGACTTCGCGCCGGTGGTGGTGGCCGTCGCGGAACGGTGTCTGCGGCGGGGATACGGGTCGGCGGGAGTGCCCGCCGGGGTGCGGACGGGAATCGTGCTGGTCAGCGCCAGCGGTGATCTCGCCAGCGCTCGGCACGTACGGGCCACCGTCGAGGCCGGCGGGCGGGTCGGCCCGCTGTTCTTCTTCCAGTCCGTGCCCAACAGCGTCGCCGGGCACCTCGCGGCCCGCTGGAACCTGCGAGGACCGGTGGTCTGCCTCAGCCCGACCGGCGACCCGTACACCGACGGTGTCGCCGAGGCCGACCTGCTGCGCGACGACGGCGACACCGACGAGGTGTTGCTGATCCTGATCGAACAGGCACCCGACGGGCCGACCGAGGCGGTCGCGGTGCTGCTGGGGGGAGGAGCACGACCATGAGGACACGGGGACTGCGCGGCGCACTGGCCGCCGACACCGAACTGGGCGCGGGCAACGTCCTGGCCCGGGTGCTGGCGCACGGCGCCGACCCGGACGGGCCCGGCCTGACCTTCGACACCGCCGTCGACGGGCACCCCGCCGAGACGCCGCTGACGCTGGGCCGGCTCGATGAGCGGGTCGCCGCCCGCGCCGCCTGGCTGCACGAACAAGGAGTACGCCCCCGCGACCCGGTCGCCGTCTGGGCCACCGCCGCCGCCGACATGGTGCTCAGCTTCCTGGCGCTGGCCCGGCTCGGGGCGATCCCGGCGCTGATGAACGGCAAACTCCGCCCAGAGATCGCCGCCGAGTACATCCGCCGCCTGCGGGGCGTCGGTGTGCTGGCCGACGACGCGCACACCGCGCTGCTGGCCGGGCACGACCTCGGCGTACCCCTGCTAGGCACTCCCGCGCAGGCCGGCACGGGTGACCCGGCCGCGGCCCCGGCGCACTACCGGCACCACCCGGACGACCCGATCGTGATCACCCATACCTCCGGGACGACCGGGGTGCCCAAGGCGGTGCTGCACTCGCACGCCAGCCTTTTCGCGGCCACCCGGCACCTGCTCACCATGCCGCAGGCGCAGGGCACCACCCGGATCCTCAACGCGCTGCCCGCACCGCACACCGCGACGGTGCTGATGGTCAACCAGGCGCTGGGCAACCGCGCGCAGATCTTCCTGCTCTCCGAGCAGGGCGGCGAGCAGGTGCTGGACGCCATCCAACGCTGGCGCCCCGACGGGGTGTTCGGTTTCTCGGTCACCTGGGCGGAGTTGGCCCGCTTCGACCTGTCCGGGTACGACCTGGACTCGGTGCGGCTGTGGTTCAACACCGGCGACGCCTCGCACGAGCCGCACATCCGCCGGCTGGTCGCGGTCGGTTGGCGCGACACCATGACCCGCGACGGGGTGGCGAAGGTGCCCGGCTCGGTCTTCATCGACGGGTTGGGCTCCAGCGAGATGGGGCACTCGATGTTCCACATCACCCACCGCGCCGACACCGACCGGTACGGCCGCTGCATCGGCCGCCCGTACCGGTTCGCGAAGGTGGCGGTGCTCGACGCCGACGGTGAGCCGGTGCCGGTCGGCGAGGTGGGTTTCCTGGGCATCGACTCACCGTCGCTGTTCCGAGGCTACTGGAACGACTCGGTCACCACCTACCGCTTCCGCCAGCGCGGCTGGTACCTCACCGGTGACCTGGTGCGCGCCGACACCGACGGCCGCTACTACCACCTGGACCGGGCGGTGGACTCGGTCGACGCGGGTGACGGACGGCGGTTCTTCACCGCGCTGTCCGAGGAGCGCATCCTCGCGGACTGCCCGGACGTCACCGACTGCACCGTGGTGATCGTCGCCGAGGCCGGGGCGGTCGTCACCGACGTGCTGCTGGAGTTGGCCGCCGGCGCCGACGAGGCCGAGGACCGCACCGAGCGGGTCCGCGCCGCCCTCGGCCCGGACGTCGGCGCCACACTGCGTCGGGTCGTGCCGGTGCGCTCCGCCGACATCCCGGTCACCGTGACCGGGAAGGTCCGCAAGGTGGTCCTGCGCGAGCGCTACCTCACCGAGGCACGCTCATGACCGCGTTGATCACGGGGATGGGTCTGTTCACACCGGTCGGTCGGGGCGTCGAGGAAACCTTTGACGCGCTGACCACCGGCCGGTCCGGGCTGACCCGCCCGCCGGAGGGGCACCCGGCGAGCGAGTCGCTGGACGTCGCCGGCCTGCTGCCCGACATCGACCCACGTACCGTCGCGTCCGGGCCGGAGACCCGGGTGCTGGACCGGATCGTCGTCCTCGCCCTGCTCGCCGCCGCCGACGCTCTCACCGACGCCGGCATCGAGGTGGGCCGCGACGTCGACCCCGACCGGATCGGTGTGATCGTCGGTGGGGTCGGCGGGATGGCCACCCTGGAGTCGCAGGTGCTGGCCCGGGCGGCCCGGGGTCGGGCGGCGGTCAGCCCGTACCTGCTCACCGGGATCCTGCCGAACATGCCGGCGGCGCGGATCGCCATCGCGCACGGCATCCGCGGCTACAGCTCGTCGGTCGGCACGGCCTGCGCCTCCGGCGCCCAGGCGGTCGCCGACGGGGTGCGGCTCATCGCGACCGGCGAGGTCGACGTGGTGCTCTGCGGGGCCAGCGAGGCACCGCTCTTCCCGACCTTCGCCGACACCTTCGGCAACGCGCGGGCGTTGGCGCGCGCCGGCACCGACCCGGGCCGGGCGAGTCGGCCGTTCGACACCTCCCGCAGCGGGTTCGTCCTGTCCGAGGGCGCCGCGCTGCTGGTGCTCGAACGCGCCGAGCACGCCGCGGCCCGCGGCGTCGCCGGGTACGCGGAGGTGGCCGGTCACGGCGCGACGACGGACGCGTACCACCCGACCGCCCCCCGCCCGGACGGTGCCGGCGCGGCGGCGTGCATCCGCCGGGCGCTGCGCAGCGCCGGTGTGCCGGCGGCGGCGGTCGGATACGTCAACGCGCACGGCACCGGCACGAAGCTCGGTGACATCGCGGAGACCACGGCGCTGGCCGACGTCTTCGGCGTCGGCGGTGTGCCGGTCAGCTCCACCAAGGCGCTCACCGGTCACCTGCTCGGTGCCTCCGGGGCGCTGGAGGCGGCGGCCACCGCGTTGGCGCTCGGTCGGGGTCTGCTGCCGCCGACGTACCACCTCGACGATCCGGATCCGGCCTGCCCGGCGGACCACATCCGTGGCACGGCCCGCAAGACAGACCTGGAGTACGCCGTCACCAACTCGTTCGGGTTCGGCGGCCAGAACGTGAGCCTGCTGCTGGCGCGCGTCGCCGAGCCGAGGGGGTGATCGAGGCGGCATCCCGGGCGGGGTGTGCCCGGACGGCAACACAGGGGGAATCGGTTGGGAAGGGTTTCAGGCGACATGGACATCCGTGGTATCGACCACATCGAACTCTATGTGGGGGACGCCCGACAGGCGGCCTTCTACTTCAGCACCGCCGTCGGCTTCGAGATCTGTGGCCAGGGCGGTCCGGAGACCGGGCTGGCGGGGCAGCGCTCACTGCTGCTCTGCCACGGCGACATCCGGTTGCTGCTCACCTCCGGGCTGAGCGCCGAGCATCCGGCGTCGCGGTACGTGCAACGCCACGGTGACGGCATCGGGGTCGTCGCCGTCGAGGTCGACGACGTGCCGGCCGCGTACGCCGAGCTGGTGGGTCGGGGCGCGACAGGGGTGACGCCGCCGACCACCCGCACCAGCGCGGACGCCGAGGTGGTGATCGCCGAGGTGGACGGCTTCGCCGACGTGCGGCACCGGCTGGTGCAGCGCCGGGGCGAGGGGAGCGAGTTCCTGCCCGGCGCCATCACCGCGGCGGCGTCCACGACGGACGGCCACCCGCCGGTGCTCGCCGAGATCGACCACCTGGCGGTCTGCGTGCCGCCCGGCCAGCTCGACGAGACGGTCCGGCACTTCGAGGCGCTGTTCGACTTCGCGCAGATCTTCGAGGAGCACATCGAGGTCGACGGACAGGGCATGAACTCCAAGGTGGTGCAGAGCCCGTCCGGGCGGGTCACTGTGGTGCTGCTCGAACCGGACCGCAACCGGCGACCCGGGCAGATCGACGCGTTCCTCGACCAGCACGCCGGTGGGGGAGTGCAGCACCTGGGGCTGCGCACCGACGACATCGTCGGCGCGGTCGAGGCGCTGGGCCGGCGCGGGGTGCGCTTCGCCGGCACCCCTGCCAGCTACTACGACGCCCTGGAGGCGCGGGTCGGTCGGGTCGACGCCCCACTGCACCGGCTGCGCGAGCTGGGTGTGCTCGTCGACTCCGACCACGACGGCCAGCTGCTGCAGATCTTCGCCGAGTCGATGCACGTGCGTCGCACGCTCTTCCTGGAGTTGATCGAGCGGCGCGGCGCGCGCGGCTTCGGCAGCGGCAACATCAAGGCCCTCTACGAGGCCAAGGAGCGGGAACTGGCCACTGCGGTGGCCACACCACAGGGGGTGGGGGCATGACCGCGACGGAGTACGAGCCGACGTTGACCGCCGAGGAGCAGGCGCTGCTGCCGTCCGACGACGACGTGCGGCACTACGCCGAGCACGGCTGGTACCTGTCGAAGAAGGTGTTCACCGACGACGAGGTGGACGCCCTCGCCGCTGCCACGCAGCGCTACTACGACGGGGAGCGGGACCGGCGGCTGCCGGTACGCCCACCGAAGCTGGCCTACTGGGAGCCCTCCAAGGGGCCGGTGCAGCGGCACAACGACTACGTCCACCACGAGCACGACGGGCTCGGCGCGATTCTGCGCAAACCGCTGCTCGGCGCGGTCGCCGCCCGGCTCGCCCGAGCCGACGAGATCCGGGTCTTCCAGTCCACGCTGATCTACAAGCCGCCGATCTCCGGCGAGCCGAGCAACATCGTGCCCTGGCACTTCGACAAGCACTACTGGGCGTCCTCGTCGTCGGAGAAGATGCTGACCGCGTTCATCCCCTTCCACGACTGCGGGGAGGAGATGGGCACCATCACGATGGTCGACGGTTCGCACCGGTGGAAGGAGATCGGCGCGGACGACACGGTGGTGCGGCACTTCGCCGACCGGGACCGCAGCCAGCTGGAGGAGATGCTGGCCGAGAACGCCGCGTACAACGGCGCGGAGATCCGCAAGATCCCGATGGTGATCCCCAAGGGACACGTGAGTTTCCACCACTGCCGCACCTACCACGGCAGTGGCCCCAACGTCAGCGGTCGCCCCCGACAGGCGATCTCGCTGCATTTGCAGGACGGCGACAACGCCTGGCGGGAGTATCCGCTCTCCGACGGCACATTCGCCTCGTACAACCACGACGTGCTGGTCCGCCGCACCCACGACGGGCGGCCGGACTACGCGGACCCCGATTACTGCCCGGTCATCTGGCGCCACCGCGCCCAGCAGGGAGGCTGACATGTCACGGTACGACTGGGGTAAGACGCACCCGGGCATCGAGCGGTTGGAGCGGGCGGTGACCGACCGGCGCGACGCCGTGGTCAAGCACCCGCTCTACGCCAACCTCGACACCCACGACGCGCTGGTCACCTTCATGCAGCACCACGTCTTCGCGGTGTGGGACTTCATGTCCCTGCTGAAGTCGCTGCAACGGCAACTGACCTGTGTCACGGTGCCGTGGATCCCGACCGGCCCGACCGGCAGCCGCCGCCTCATCAACGACATAGTCATGGTCGAGGAGAGCGACGAGCTGGGCGGTGGCTACATCAGCCACTTCGAGCTGTACGTGCGGGGCATGGCCGAGGCCGGCGCGGACACCACGGCGGTGAACGCGCTCATCGACCTGCTGCGCGCCGGCCGACCCGTCACCGAGGCGCTCGCCGAGGCCGGGGTGCCGGCCGCGTCGGCGAGGTTCGCCGCGACCACCTGGCAGATCATCGAGTCCACCCCGGTGCACTGCCAGGCGGCGGCGTTCGCGTTCGGCCGGGAGGACCTGATCCCGGACATGTTCACCCAGGTCGTCTCGGTCAACGAGGTCAGCAACCGGCTGCACACCTTCGTCGACTACCTGGAGCGGCACATCGAGGTCGACGGCGAACAGCACACCCCGATGGCCATGCAGATGCTCGCCGACCTGTGCGGCGACGACGACACCAAGTGGCAGGAGTGCGCCGACACCGTCAACACCGCCCTCGCCGCCCGGGCACGGCTCTGGGACGACATCCTGGCCGCCATCAAGGGGCCCGTGTGACCGACGCCGACCCGGTCCGGCTCTACCGCACGGTCCGGCTGATCCGCCGGTTCGAGGAACGGGCGGTGGAGATGGTCCACGGCGGGCAGATCGTCGGCGGCATCCACCCGTACCTCGGTCAGGAGGGGATCGCCGCCGGCGTCTGCGCCGCGCTGGGCGCCGACGACGTGCTCGCCGGCACCCACCGTGGGCACGGGCACGTCCTGGCCCGCGGGGCCGACCCGGCCCGGATGCTCGCCGAGCTGTGCGGCCGGGTCACCGGCCTCAACGCCGGCCGGGGCGGTTCGATGCACGCCGCCGACCTGAGCATCGGCGTGCTCGGGGCCAACGCGATCGTCGGCGCATCGGGGGCGATCATCACGGGTGCGGTCTGGGCCCACCGCCGCCGGGGCCGCGACACCGTCGGGGTGAGCTTCTTCGGCGACGGCGCGGTCAACGAGGGGATGCTGCTGGAGGCGTTGAACCTGGCCGCGCTCTGGCGGGTGCCGGTGCTGTTCGTCTGCGAGAACAACGGTTACGCGACCACCATGCCGGTGGCCGGCGCGGTGGCCGGCAGCATCGCCGGCCGGGCCGCCGCGTTCGACATCCCGGCCGTCCAGGTCGACGGCCAGGACCCCGAGACGGTACGCGTCGCCGCGTGCGCCGCCGTCGACCGGATGCGCGCCGGCGGCGGCCCCGAGCTGATCGAGGCCCGGACCTACCGCTTCGACGTGCACCACACCTTCGAACACGCGGTACGCCTCGACTACCGGCCCCCCGACGAGGTGACCCGTGGTCGGGCCCGGGACCCGGTGCGCATCCAGGGTGAACGCCTCACCGACACCGACCGCGCCGCCGTGGACGCCGAGGTCGAGGCGACCCTCGACGCGGCGGTGCGGTTCGCCCTGAACAGCCCGCAACCCGACCCGGCCGACGCGTTGACCTACCTGTACGCCAGCGGCCTGACCGCCCGCACCGGAGGTGGCTGAGGTGCCCCGACTGTCGTACCGCCGGGCGCTGACGAGGGCCCTCGGCGACGAGTTGGCCCGCGACGAGGCGGTGTTCCTGCTCGGCGAGGACGTCCAGGTCGGGGCGTCGCTGGTGACCACCGGGCTGGCCAAGCGGTTCGGCACCGAACGGGTCCGCGACACCCCCCTGTCGGAGCAGGCGTTCACCAGCTTCGCCACCGGGGCGGCGCTGGCCGGGCTGCGCCCGGTGATCGAGTTCCAGATCCCATCGTTGCTGTTCCTGGTCTTCGAACAGATCGTCAACCACGCGCACAAGTTCCCGTTGATGACCGGCGGGCAGTGCCGTGTCCCCGTCACCTACCTGGTGCCCGGATCCGGCTCGCGTACCGGGTGGGCCGGGCAGCACTCCGACCACCCGTACAGCCTCTTCGCCCACGTCGGCGTGGTCACCGTCGTACCCGCCACCCCGGCCGACGCGTACGGGCTGCTGGTCACCGCGATCCGCCACGACGACCCGGTGGTGGTGTTCGCCCCGGCCGGCGCGATGGACGTGCGTGACGACGTCGACGACCTGACGCCGGTGCCGCTGGGCCGCGGGCGGATCCACCGTTTCGGCGACGACGTGACAGTGGTCGCGATCGGGCACCTGGTGCACGACGCGCTGGCCGTCGCCGAGGAGCTGGCCGACCAGGTCTCGGTGGAGGTGTTCGACCCGCGCACCCTGTACCCGTTCGACATCGACGGTCTCACCGAGTCGGTGGCCCGCACCGGACGCCTCGTGGTGCTCGACGACGGCAACCGTTCCTGCGGCATGGCCGCCGAGATCATCACCTCGGTGGTGGAGCGGGTCCGGCTGCTCGCCCCGCCGCGCCGGGTCACCCGCCCGGACGGGGCGGTGCTGCCGTTCGCCCCGGCACTGGACCGGGCCGTCCAGCCCGGCCGCGACCAGCTCGCCACCGCGATCCACCTCACGATGAAGGACGGCTCATGACTGATCCGCACTACCCGTGGCCGGCGGCCGACCGGGCCTGGAGCGACCTGCCGGAGCCGGCCCGTCGAGCCATGGTGGCGAGCGGGGCGGCGGCCTGGGAGCAGGTCTTCCACGGTCGGGCGACGTACAACAAGCAGTGGCGGTTGGCCCGGCCCCCGGTGCTCACCGCCGACGCCTGGCGGCAGCTCAACGAGGTCTGCGACCGGCTGGCCCAGCTCATCCTCGACGCCTGCCGCCGTCGGGCCGACACCGCCGGTGAGCTGCGCCGGCTGCTCGGCGTACCGGCGGGGGAGACCCGGCTGCTGGACGAGGCCGAGCCGCTGACCGAGGCGCTGCTGGCCGCGTACCGCCCGGACGTCATCTTCTCCGCCGGCGTGCCGAAGTTCGTCGAGTACAACATCGACAGCAGCCTCGGTGGCGGGTTCGACGCCGACACCGTCATCCAGCGGTACGAGGGCCTCTACCGGGAGCACGGCATCCTCGACGACCTGCCGGTGCGGGCCGCGCCGTCGCTGCTGGATCAGCGGTTCGTGGCGATCCGTGAGGAGCTGCGGCTGCCCGAGGGCGCTCGGGTGGCGCTGTTGATGGACTTCGACGGCGACTACCCGGGCCTCGACGACCCGCAGACGTTCATCCGGATCCTCGACCCCCTCGCCGTACGGGCCCGGGACTTCGGCATCGACCTGGTCATCGCCCCGGTCGCCACCGCCACACTGGACGCCGACAGCCGCCTGGTCGTCGACGGCGCACCTGTCGACGCGCTGTTCCGGCTGTTCGTGCCCAACCGGGTCACTCCGACCGCCGGTCTGGACGCGGTGGCCGTGGCCCTCGCCGCCGGCACCCTACCGATGTTCGTGTCGGCGGCAGCCTGGCTGCTCGGTAACAAGACCACGTTCGGTTGGCTGTGGGAGGACGTGGACGGGCTGCCCGCCGACGACCAGGCACTGATCCGCCGGCACGTGCCGTACACGGTGCCGTTGACCGCAGCGGTGCTCGACCGGGCCATCGCCGAGCAGGCCACGCTGGTGGCGAAGCCGGCCGACGGTTCGGCCGGGCACGGTGTCCTGCTCGGCCCGGAGCTGAGCGCCGCGGACTGGGCCGACGGTGTGCGGGCCGCCGTCGAGCAGGGCGGTGCCATCCTCCAGGAGTACCTGCCGACCGACCGGGTGTCGATGGACTTCGTCCAGATCGAGACGGGTGAGACGGTCACCGCCGACGTCCCGTACTCCCTGGCCCCGTACCTGTTCGGCCGGCACGCCTCCGGCGGCCTGGCCCGGGTCGGCTACCCCGGCTGCGACGGCATCCTCAACCTGGCCCACGGCGTCCTCCTGACCGGAATCCTCCTGAGCGACTGAAGACCCGGCCCCACCCTCACCCGCGGTGATCATGAAGTTATTGCCCCGCGCTGCGGCGTGTCGTGGCAATAACTTCATGATCAACAGGTGGGTAGGGGTGGGGTCAGGGAATGCGGGGGGTGCGGTGGGGGGAGAGGACGCGCAGGGTTTCGGCCGTGGCTATGGCGTCGCTGCGGGCGCTGCCGTGGCGGCCGTCGGTGCTGTAGAGGCTGGGATCGGCCGTCAGGGGATGGTCGGTCAGGTGCACGTGGATCGTGTTCAGTCGCTCGGCCAGCTTTGCCGTGTGGGCCGACAGGCGGCGCATCCTGTCGCCCAGGCCGGGCCGGAGGTGCGCGGGCACCGCCGGGCTGTGTGAGACGTCGAACATGCCCACTGTGATCACGTCGGCGCCCACCTCGCGCAGCGCGACGATCATCGCGGTCAGCTCGGCGTCCACCGCCTCCGCGTCGTACGCCGGGTGAAAGGCGTCGTTGCCGCCGCAGACGACAAGCGCCAGGTCCGGTGCGAAGGCCAGCGCCGGGCCGAGCTGGGTGGCCCGCACCTGGTGCGCGCGCAGCCCGCGTCGACCCAGATTCCGGTACGCCAGTTCGGGGCGCACGGCGGTCAGCTCGGCGGCGACCCGGTCGACCCACTGCACGTCCGGGTAGCCCGGTGTCGGCTCACACATGCCCTCCACGACGCTGTCGCCGAGCGCCACGAACCGCCGCCACCGGTGCCCGTTCAGCAACTCGGTGGCCTCCCCGGGGCGCAGACAGTACGGGTCCGTCGATTCGGTGAGCGTCGATGGCATGCCGGCACGCTAGCCGACCGCCGGGCTGCCGGGCCAGGCTCAGCCGGTCAGCCTGACCTCGGCCAGGTAGACACAGGTCTTCCCCTCGTGTGACGAGTAGTAGCTCACCAACAGCAGGTCGTCGTGCCAGACCAGCCCGGGGTAGCTGGTGTCGCCACGGGACGGCAGCGCGACCAGTTCGGTCAGCTCGCCCCGGTCCGCATCGACGACGCAGATCGCGGTGCGGACCTCGCCGTCGTGCAGGCGCACCCCGGCCAGCAGCAGCCCGTCGGGCAGTCGGAGCAGCGCCGGCCCGCCCACCTGGACACCCAGATCCGTCCAGGTCCAGTCCCGGTACGGCGGCACGGCCCGGCCGAGCTGCGCGCTCGCGGTGGCCGCGTCCCGCCGCAGCAGGCACAGGGCGGTACCGTCCGGCGCGAAGACCAGGCCGGACTCGTTGGGGTACCCGTCAGCGAACAGCGTCGGCACCCACTGCCGCAGGTCGACCCCGTCCGTGCTGCGGTAGAGCCGGGCGAACCTCGGCTCCCGGGTGGCGTAGCCGACGCCGTACATCGCGTCGTCGTGCCAGGCCGCCCGCCACACCCAGACGCCCGGCTCGCCCACCGGGGTCGGATCACCCCAGGTGTGCCCGTCGGTGCTGAGCCAGGTCACCGTCTGGAACGTCTTGCTGGCCGCGCCGGTGGCGGCCGCCGCGAGCAGTTGCAGCCGCCCGTCGGGGCGCGCCACGAAACGGGGATCACGCAGGTCGGCACCGGGCTGCGCGATGACCGTCGCGGAGGTCCAGGACCGGCCGTCGCTCGACGTCAGTACCCGGATCACGCCGTCGTCGCTGAGGTGCGTGCGAGCCTCCCGGAAGGCGCAGAACCAGCTTCCGGCGTACCGGACGAGGTCGGTGAACGCGCTGTGCGGCGCGCTGTCGCCGATCCGGCGCACGGCGACGACCTCCGCGGTGCGGCGGCGGGTGGGTGACGACGTCATACGCGGCGGCCTCCAGGTGCGGTGACGACCGTAGACGCTAGTCAGCCGTCGCCGACGCCCACGCGACCAGCAACCGAACGTCCGACGAACAACGCGCGGGCGCTGTCGGATCGGCGTCGTTGGCGCGACGAGATCGGCGCGCTGGGACGGGATGTTGGCACCCACCGCCCACCATGGGTGGTGGGTCGACCACGGGATCCGTCGGCGAGGGAGGTGACCGGATGCTCGGTTCGTTGCTTCAGGCTCTCGCGACGAAACTGGTCGAGGAGATCCTCAAGCTCCTGGTGCAGTGGTTGGCGCCGAAGGCGCTGCGGTCGGTGCCGCACCGCGCCTCGCCGAACTGCCCACGCTGCGGCGGGTACGGGGTCCGCCGCTGGGCGCCGGGCGGCATGTGGATGTTCCTGCCGTCCCTGCTGACCTTCGCCTGGGGTTTCGGGTTCACACTGCTCGGTGTGCCGGTGGTCGTGCTCGCTGTGGTCGCCGAGTTGGTCTCCGACGGCCTCGGCGGAGTGCCGACCGCGCTGCTCGCGCCGCTCGGTCTGCTGGTCCCCGTCGCGCTGATGATCGCGGGCGCGTTCGGCCTCGCCCACTACCACAGCTACCCGCCGAAGTGGTGCGCCCGCTGTCACGGCCGGTGGCCGCGCCGGGACCGGGACGAATACCTCCGCGCGTCGGCGCCGGTACTGACCTGCGGCTGCGGTCAGCGGCTCCGGGTGCCCCGGGCGGCAGCCGGGACGCGGCTGCGCTGCCCGCGCTGCCGTACCGAGCACGCCACCCGGGCCCCGGCCGACCGGTGACGGTTCAGCGGTGCGCGTGGTGCTCGGTGAGGAGTTCGCTGAGCACGCGCGCGGCCCACTCGGCCTTCGCCGGGTCCTGATCATCCAGGGTGATCAGCGCCTTCCACAGCGCCCAGCCCCGGCCCGAGCCCAGCTGGCGTCGTCGAGACCGAGCGCGGCGCGGAAGGCGGCCCGGCTGGGGCCGTGCAGCAGGGTCCAGGCGATCACGGTGTCGCAGTCGGTCACTGGCACGCCGTAGGTGGGCTGTCCGTTCATCTGCCCGAGCCTGTGGCAGCCGGGCCGGACCCGCAACGGGTTTACCGGGTGGTGGCGGGAGTGGGCCGCACCGGTGTCTCCGGGCCGGAGGCCCTGCTCAGCAGCGGGTACGCGGTCACCACCAGGCACGCCGCCGCCATGGTCAGCAGGGCCGGGGTGAATCCCAGGGCGTCCACCGACCAGCCGCCGAGCAGCGCGCCGACCGGCAGACCGACGAACGCCAACGAACCGGCGATGCCGATCACCCGGGTCTGCAACTCCGGCGGCACCCGCTCGTAGAGCGCCACCCCGAGCAGCGGGTTGACCGCCGCGATGCCGATTCCGGACAGGAACGTCACCACGAGCACCACCGGCAGTTCGTCGCTGATCGCCAGCGCCACCAACCGGGGCGTGCCGGCGACCAGCGCGCCGACCAGGAACGTCAGCCGCCGGGGCAGCCGGGGCCCGAGCGCGGTGAACACCAGGTTGCCCAGCAGCGCGCCCGCCGAGAACGCCGCCAACACCAGACCGAGGCCGCTCGGGCCGGGAAGCTCCCGGGCGACCCAGACCGGGATGTAGACGGCCACGCTGGCGTTGGCCACCATGTTCAGCGCCGAGATGACGGCGAGCATGCCGAGCAACGGCCGGTCCCGGCCCAGGTAATTGAAGCCACCCCGCAGGGCGCGCAGGTAACTCTCCGGCTGGGTGGGTTGCGTCGGGGCGGCCGGCGGGCGGACCAGGACGCCGATGAGCAGCGCGCAGACCCCGAAGCTGGCCGCGTCGATGAGGATCGCCTCGGTCACCCCGAAGACGGCGATCAGCAGGCCGCCCACCGCGGCGCCGAACAGTGTCACCACCCGGCTGAGCCCGTCGTACGCGGAGGTCAGGCGGATCAGCGGCACTCCGGCGGCCTCCGCGGCCGGCCGGAACATCACGTGCTTCACCCGGTCCCCGATGCCCCGCAGCGCGCCGGCCACCGCGACGAGCGCCACCAGCGGGACGAAGCCCAACCACGGGGTCAGCGCCACGACGACCATCACCACCGCGCTGCCCGCGTCGCAGAGGATCGAGGTACGGCGCAGGCCGATCCGGTCCGCCCAGGGTGTGCCCAACGCGCTGGACAGTAGGTACGGCAGGGTCTCGGCGAACGCGACCAGTCCCATCTTGGTGGGGCTGCCGGTGGTGACAAGCACCAGCCACGGAATGGTCACCACCGAGATGCGGGTGCCCAGGTTGGAGATCAGGTCCGCGCTGACCAGGACGACCAGTTGCCGGCGGGGGGTCACGCCCCGACCGCCGCCGCCCGACGGGCCGCGTACCGTGCGCGCAGCGCCCGCTTGTCCACCTTCATCGACCGGTTGACCGGCAGCCGGTCGAGGACCTCCACAGCGGCCGGCGCCCACATCTCGTTGAGTTCGACGGTCACCAGGTCGATCAGCTCCGCCCCGGTGACCGTCGCGCCCGGCCCGAGCACCACGTACGCGTGCGGCACCTCGCCGACCGTCTCGTCCGGCACGCCGATGACGGCGGCGGCCCGTACCTGGGGGTGCCCGACCAGCACGTCCTCGATGGGACGGCAGAAGATCGCCCAGTTCCGGCGATGCGTGACGATCATGTCGTGTGCCCGGTCGACGAGGTAGAGGTAGCCGTCGTCGTCGAGGTGGCCGATGTCGCGGGTCCGCACCCACCCGTCGACGAGCGTCTGCGCGGTCAGCTCCGGCTGACCGTGGTAGCCGGCGAAGCTCAGTCGGGTCCGTACCCACACCTCGCCGTCGCGGCCCGTCGGCAGCACCGCGCCGTCGTCATCGCGGATCTCAATGTGGACGTCGCCGTAGGGCCTCCCGCAGGAGCGCAACCGTTCCGGGTGCTCCGGATCGTCGGTCAGCCCGGGCAGCGCGGTGATCACGACCGCCTCGCTGAGGCCGTACACGATGCGCAGCACCGGGCCGAACCGGGCGATGGCCTGGCGCAGCCGGGCGGGCGCGGCGGGCCCGGCGCCCACGTTGAACATGAACATGGCGGAGAAGTCCGCGCCGACCAGCGCCGGGTGGTCCAGCACCTCGTAGAGCATCGGCGGCGTGACGAAGGTCGAGTTGATCCGCTCCCGTTGCACGGTGTCCACGAAGGCCACCGGGTCCCAGTCGTCGCGCAGGAACAGCACCCCGCCGGTGAACAGGTTGAACAGCGTGGTGATCTGCCCGCTGGCCAGCCACATCGGCGAGTGCGACAGGTGCCGCAGCAACGGGAACCCGGCGGCGCGGAAGTCGGCGGCCAGGGCGAGGATCTGGGCGTAGAAGCTCTCCCGGTGGTGCACCAGCTTCGGGCTGCCGGTGGTGCCGCTGGTTTGCAGGAACGACTCGGGCGCCGGCACCGACGCCGGCAGGCCCGTCCCGTCGGCGTCGGCGTCGGCCGTGAGATCGGGCCCGGTGCCGCCCGAGCCCAGACAGCACACCGGTGTGCCGGGCAGCGCGGCGGCCAGCTCCGGGCCCAGACTGGTCCGGTCCCGGGCGTCGTAGACCAGGGCGTCCGGGCGGGCCAACCGGATGAACTCGTCGACCTCCCGGCGCGCGGTCACCGGGGCGACCCACATCGTCCGGCAGCCGAGCAGATGCAGGGCGAGCTGTAGCAGCGGACCCTCCACCGCGTTCGCGACTGTCACCAGCACCGCCGACCCGGGCCGTACGCCGTGCCGGGTCACCGTCGCGGCCATCGCCCGGACCAGCGCGGCGGCCTCGGTGTAGGTGAGTCGGCGGTCGGCGCCGACAAGCGCCTCCCGGTCGCCGAACTCGGCGAAGAGGTCCAACACCCTGTCCACGTAGGTAGTGGTGTGCCCGGGTCCGTCAGTCATCCGGCAGCCCCCATCTGAGAAAAGCGGCGGTCCCCGGGCAGTTCCCGGTGACGACGCGACGGTGGCGCGGTTGGCGACCGCACCGCCGCCGCCTGGAAGCCTAGGCGCGAGACGGCTGGTCGGAACCGTGCCGACGGGCGATCCGAACGGCCCGCCGGACATTTGATCGCGTCGATCAGGTTGATTGACGCCCGTCAGCGGCGGCGGCTAGGTTTCTGGACCATCGTCCAGGCGGGCGCCGTCAGCGGACGGCCCTGGGCTGCCCCACGATGGAGGTTCCATGGCAACGGCAACCCCGAAGAGATGGCCTGTCATCGCCGCTGCGGCCGCGCTGTTGGTCGCCGGCGCACCCGCCGTCGTCGCCAGCGCCGGTCCGTCCGGCACCGCCGCCGGCCGACCCGACTCCCGCGCCGAGTGGGCGGGCAGTTGGGCCACCGCGGTCACCCGGGGCAACTCGGTCGGGCTGACGAACACCGGCCTCAACAACCAGAGCGTCCGGATGATCGTGCACGTCTCCGTGGGCGGCCCGGCGCTGCGGGTCCGCCTGAGCAACCTCTACGGCGAGCAGGCGGTCACCGTCGGTCGTGCCACCGTCGCCCGGCCGAACACCGCGACACCGGACGACCTCTCCGACATCGACGCGGCCTCGGTACGTCCGTTGAGTTTCACCGGTGCGACCACGGCGACAATGAACCGGGGCGCCGAACTGCTCAGCGACCCGCTGGCCTTCCCGGTCGCTGACGACAGCGACCTGGTGGTCACAGTGCACTTCCCGACGCCGACCGGCCCGACCACGTTCCACGGGCAGTCCCAGCAGGCCAATTTCATCGGCGCCGGGGATCTGACCGGGGCGGCCGAGGGCACCGGCTTCACCACCCGTCCCACCTGCTGCTGGTTCTTCCTCTCCGGCGTCGACGTGCAACGCAAGGGCAGCCCCGGCGCGCTGGTCGTGCTCAGCGACTCCATCGGTGACGGCAACGGCAGCACCGTCAACGCCAACCGGCGTTGGCCCGACCTGCTCTCCGACCGGTTGCTCGCCGACCGGCCGGACAAGCGCACCCCGGGTGTGCTCAACCTGAGCCTGGCCGGCAACCGGCTCAACCACGAGGGCACCGAGCCGGGCGACGGCAACTATCCGGGCTACTACCAGCTCGGCCCGAACGCCGCGGCCCGGCTCAACGAGGACGTGTTCCCGCAGACCGGTGTGCGTACCGTCGTCACCCACCTGGGCATCAACGACATCTGGATGTCGAACGACTCACCCGAGGCGATCATCGGCACGCTGCGGCAGATCAACCAGCAGCTCCGGCAGCGCGGGCTGACCAGTCTGGTGGCCACGCTGACCCCGTACGAGGGGCACGGAGCGCCGGGTGTGTGGACGCCGCAGAAGGAGGCCACCCGCCAGGCGGTGAACGCGTACCTGCGCGGCAGCAGGGAGTTCGACGGGCTGCTCGACTTCGACCGGGTGCTGCGCGACCCGGCCCGGCCCAGCCAGTTGCTGCCCGCGTACGACTCGGGGGACCACATCCACCCGAACGACGCCGGCAACCAGGCGTTGGCAGACGCCGTGCCGCTGCGGCTGCTCGACCTGTG
>NZ_JBEZEH010000028.1:0-45181 GCF_040648775.1 Micromonospora sp. NPDC049089 | reverse complement strand
GCCGTCGAGCGGCTACTCGACGGCCCGGGTGGAAGCAGCATCACCTCGCCCAGTGGGCGAGTTTCACCGGCAACGCTCCTTCGAGGAGAGGACAGCACCTCATGCTGCGCTCACGCAAATCCGCAGTCGGCTGGGCCGTCGCCCTGGCCCTGACGGCCGCCGGCCTGACCCCGGCGAGCCCGGCCGCCGCCCGACCACAGCCCGCCCGGACGATCGACTGGCGGCCCTGCGCCACTGACACCAGCGCCGAGTGCGGCACCCTGTCGCTGCCGGTGGACTGGAACCGACCCGGGGGTGAGCGTTTCGACCTGTCGCTGGCCCGCCGGGTCGCCGACCCGGCCACCCGCGAAGGCGCGCTGGTCTTCGGCCCCGGCGGGCCGGGCGACAGCGGGGTCGACCGGGTGGTGGACGGCAGCTCCCGATTCAGCGCCGACCTGCGGGCCCGGTTCGACATCGTCAGCTTCGACCCACGCGGCACCGGCGGCAGCCACCCGGTGGTCTGCGCCCGGGACCTGCTCGCCCGGCAACCGCAACTGATCGCCGACCAGGCGCAGTTCGACGCCACACTGGCCGACAACGCGCTGCTGCGCGCCGACTGCCGGGCCCGCACCGGGGCGCTCTACGACCACGTCGACACCACCAGTGCCGCCCGCGACCTGGACGCGGTCCGCGCCGCGCTCGGCGAACGGCAGTTGACCTTCCACGGCAGCTCGTACGGCACCCTGCTCGGGCAGCGGTACGCCGAGCTGTACCCCGACCGGGTCCGGGCCATGGTGCTGGAGGCCACGATGGACCACAGCCTCGGCACCCGCGCCTTCCTGGACACCCAGGCCGCCACAGCGGAGGGCGCGTTCGACGAGTTCGCCGCCTGGTGTGAACGGTCCACGGCCTGTGCCCTGCACGGCCGGGACCTCCGGTCGATCTGGGCCGGGCTGCACGTGCGGGCCGAGCAGGGCCTGCTGACCGACCCGAAGCGGCCCGGGGTGGTGCTGACCCCGTTCGAATTGAGCCGGCTCACCCACAAGGAGTTCTACGACACCTGGCGGTGGCCGGGCCTGGCCGAGTGGCTGGGCAGGATGGATGCCGCCACCGCCATGCGAAGCGCCGGCCCATCGACCGCCGACGCCGTGGCTCCGTACCCCTTCGCGGTTTTCTGTCAGGACTGGAGCCTGCCGGTGCGCGACTACCGCGAGTACGTCGGACATTTGCGCCGGGCGGCCCGGCTCGCGCCGGACCTGCGCTACCCGCCGGCGCTGTTCGCCCTGGTCACCTGCCTGGGCGCCCCGACGCCGGTGGCCAACCCGCAGCATCGGCTACGGGTCCACACCGATGTGCCGCTGCTGCTCGCCGCCACAGTGCACGACCCGGCCACTGGCTACGACTGGGCGCGCAACGTGGCACGGCAGTTGGGCCGGCACGGCGCGGTGCTCACCTACCAGGGGTGGGGGCACGGCAGCTACAGCAGCAGCCAGTGCGTGCAACGAGCCGTCGACTCGTATCTGACCGATCGGGTGGTGCCCGCCCGGGGTGCCAGCTGCCCGGCCGTCGAACCCGAGGTGTGACCGCCGCTGCCGGCCGCCGGGCGCCCGGCGGCCGGCAGCGCTGTGCTCAGCGGCTGTGGTAATTGTTGCCAAAGCGGCAAGGCGACGTCGCTCAGCCCTGCCCGGTCAGCCGGGCCGCCCGCACCTCCAGGTAGCGCTGCTCTGGCCGGCTCGTGGTGCCCCGCGCCGCCACCAGGTACGCCTCCCGCGCCGCACCGACCTCCCCGGCCAGCTCCAACAGGTGAGCCCGGACGGCGGCCAGCCGGTGGTGCCCGGCCGTGCGTTCGTCGGCGTCCAACGGCGTGAGCAGGGCGAGGCCGGCCCGGGGCCCGTCGACCATGGCCACCGCCACCGCCTGGTTGAGGGTGACCATCGGGTTCGGCGCGATCCGGGCCAGCAGTCGGTAGAGCGCGACGATCTGCCGCCAGTCCGTCTCCACCGCCGTCGACGCCTCGGCGTGCACAGCGGCGATGGCCGCCTGGAGCTGGTACGGGCCCGGCGGCGACCAGGTCAGCGCCTCGGTGATCAGCGCTACCCCCTCCGCGATGGCGGCGGCGTCCCACCGGGAACGGTCCTGCTCCGCCAGCGGCACCAACTCCCCGTCCGGCCCCACCCGGGCCGCCCGGTGCGCATCGGTCAGCAGCATCAGCGCCAGCAGCCCGGTCACCTCGCCGTCGTCGGGCAGCAGCCCGCGCAGGATGCGAGCCAGCCGGATCGCCTCGCCGGTCAGCTCGGCCCGGCGCAGGTCCTGGCCACTGGACGCGGTGTAGCCCTCGTTGAAGATCAGGTAGAGCACCCGCAGCACCGTGCCCAGCCGCTCGCCCCGCTCGGCCGGCCCGGGCATCGTGAACCGTGCCCCGGCAGCCTCGATCCGCTGCTTGGCCCGTCGGATCCGTTGACTCATCGTCGCCTCGGGCACCAGGTGCGCCCGGGCGATCTGGGCGGTGCTGAGACCGCCGACCGCCCGCAGGGTGAGCGCCACCTGCGCCGAGCCGGGCAGCGCCGGGTGGCAGCAGAGGAACAGCAGCGTGAGGGTGTCGTCGTCGGCCGCAACGGTGGGCTCCGCGTCCGCCGCGGGCGCCACCCCGGCGTACGCCGGCTCGCGCCGCGCCACCGCCACCTCACGGTCCCGGCGCGCGCTCTCGCTGCGCCACTCGTCGGTGAGCCGGCGGGTGGCAACGGTGAGCAGCCAGGCGCGCGGGTTGTCCGGCACGCCCTGCCCGGGCCACTGCGTCGCGGCGGCGAGCAGCGCCTCCTGGACCGCGTCCTCGCACCTGTCGAACTGTCCGTGCCGACGGACCAGCAGGCCGAGGACCTGCGGCGCGAACGTGCGCAGCAGATCCTCGACCGTCCGGTCCTCGGTCACATCTCCGTCCCGGCCTCGTCCATGATCGGGCGGACCTCCATCGCGCCGCCGTACCGGACGTCCGGCCAGCGGGCCGCAATCTCGGCAGCCCGCTGCGGGGTGTCGCAGTCGACGGCCAGGTAGCCGGCGAACTGCTCCTTGCTCTCCATGAACGGGCCGTCGAGGACCTCGGGGCTGCCGTCCACGAGCCGCACCGTCAACGTCTGCGACGGATTCGCCAACGCCTGGCCGCCGATCAGCTCGCCGGTCTCGGTCAGCTCCTTCATGATCTCGTCGACCTCACCGAAGAGGGCGGTGCGCTCCTGCTCGCTCAGACTCTCGGTGAAGCCGGGCCGGTTCCAGATCAGCAGCATGTACTTCACGGCGATTGCTCCTCAGGCTCTGGTCACACCCCGATCGGGGCGCGACTCACCGGAGGGTCGGAGCCCATCCCCCGATCCCTACCGCGTACCGAAGAAAATCGCAGAAACATCCGCCGAGGGCGTTCCCACGCCGGACGGTTCAGCGCGGATCGGGTCGCCCGGGCACCTGTCGGGGCTTCCGGGCGCCCCCGACGTCCAGCGAGGCCCGGTCGGCGGCCGAGGTGCCGGACGACCAGCCCTCGGCGTCGCGCACGCTGAGCCGGTGCCGGGTGACGCCGGGGAAGAGCGAGTCCAACCGCTCCCGGACCGCCTCGCCCCGCGCCGCGAGCACCGGCAACAGTCGTTCCGCCCCCGCCGTCTCGGCCGCCGCCTCGTCCGCCGCGGTGGTCGCCGCCTCGGTGGCCGTGCGCAGCCGCTCGCCGATCCGCAGCGCGAACGCGTTGAGGAAGGACTCGTCCCAGACCTTCGTCCGCCGCCCCGACCCCGGCCGACGCTCGGCACGGCCACGCAGCATCGCCGCCGTGGCCTGGACCAGCAGCGACGTGTAGAGCAACTCGACCGCCACCAGATCGGCCGGCCAGCCCAGCACTGTGGCGAAGCCCAGATCGTCGGACCAGACCGCCTCGCACCGGTTCGCCGCCGCCACCTCCTGCACCAGCAGCGCCTTCGCGCCCGCGTACGGGGCGTCGGTGCTCAGACGTACCCCGCCGGGCAGGTCACCGCGCTCGGACCCGGCCGCCAGCAACGCCTCGTCGATGCTGTGCCGGGCGATCAGCTCCTGGGCCTTTCCCGTCAGTGCCTCCGCCTCCGCCGGGAAGGTCGTCGACTCGGCCTTCGCCAGCAGCGCCCGCACCCGATCCAGCATCGGCGACCCGCTGCGAGCCGTGCCCGCCGTGCGGGGCAGTGCCGCGCCGCTCGTGCCCGGCGGTGGGCGCAGCACCGCGATCGGCGGCAGGCTCTCCACCAGCGCGAGAGCGTCCACTGCCGAGCGGAGCGCGTCGGCCCGGTCCAGACCCTCCTGGCTGGCCCAGCCGGCCACCACGCTGCCGTCGGCCTTGGTAACCGCCAACTCGCGTAGCTGGTCGTCCCACCAGGCCGGGACCGGCTCGGCCTGGTCGCGCCGCTGGGCGGCCATCGCGGCACGGACCAGCCGCGCCGCGCGGCCGTCGAGCCGTCGACTGGTGATCCGGTCCACGTCGACCGGCTGCCAACCGCGCGGCCAGAGCCGACCCAGTGCGCGGACCAGGCGACGCAGCAGAGCGGCATCCACCGCCGTGCTGCCGTCCGCGGCGCCGGTGCCGACCATCAGTTGGTCCAGCTGCCGTTCGGCCTGCCGTACGTCAGTGCCGCGCACCGCCGCGAGCGCGTTGGCGACGAGTTCGTCCGCGTCCGGCACGGGCACCTCCTTCTCGGGATCTGGCTGTCGCTGCCCCTCCAGGCTCCATGATCATGCCGTCAGTGGTCCGGGAGCCACGAAACGGGGATGTACCCCGGCTCCTTGGGCCTTCCCACGGCTTCAGTCCGACATGTTTCATGTGGTTCGGGGTATTTACGGCCCGTTCCGAGCTGACTGCGAGGTGTGTGGTGGTCGAAGCGAGCCTGCCGAGGACCCGGACCGCCGACGTTCGTTCCTCCACCCTCGTCGGCGTCCTGATCGGCATCGCGATCATGGCCGCGGTGGACGAGATCGTCTTTCACCAACTCCTCGCCTGGCACCACTTCTACGACCGCTCCACCCCATCGGTGGCGCTGCTCTCGGACGGGCTGCTGCACGCCGCCGAGGTGATCGCCCTGGTCGGCGGGTTCTTCTGGTTCGCCGACCTGCGTCGACGGCGTGCCCTGTCGAGCCGGCTCGCCTGGGGTGGCTTCCTGCTCGGCGCCGGAGGATTCCAGCTCTTCGACGGGATCGTCGACCACAAGGTGCTGCGGCTGCACCAGATCCGCTACGGCGTACACCTGGTGCCGTACGACGTGGTCTGGAACGTGGCCGGCGCGGTGCTGCTGCTGGCCGGCGTGGCTGTCCTGTGGCGTGCCCGTTCCCGCCGGCCCGACGCCGGCCCCCGATGACGGCGGTCGGGCCGCTGGCGCACGCCGGACACGGTGTGGCCGGGCCGACCTGGTTCCCGCTGGTCCCGGTCGCGTTGTTGGCGGTCGCTTACGTGCTGGCCGCCGTGCGGGACCCGCGGGGGTGGGACCACCGGCGGACCGCCTCCTGGCTGGTCGGCTGCGCCCTGCTGGCGGTCGCCGTCGGGCCGCTCGCCCAGCTCCCCGACAATCCGAGCGGGCACATGGCGCAGCATCTGCTGCTCGGCATGCTGGCCCCGCTGGGGCTGGTGCTCGCCGCCCCGGTGACGCTGCTGCTGCGGGTCGCGCCGCCGCCGGCGCGCCGAGCGGTCGGCCGGCTGCTGCGTGCCCGCCCGCTGCATCTGCTCGCCCACCCGGCCACGGCCGCGCTGCTGACCACCGGCGGGTTGGCGTTGGTGCTGCTCACCCCGCTGTACGCGGCGGCCGAACGGCAACCAGTCCTGCACCACGCCGTGCACCTGCACTACCTGGCCGCCGGGTACCTCTTCGCCTGGTCGTTGGCCGGGCCGGACCCGGCGCCGCGTCGCCCCGGGCTGGCGGTACGGGTCGGCGCGTTGCTGGCCGCGTCGGCCGGCCACGCCGTGCTGGCCAAGTACCTGTACGCCCAGGCCGAAACCCTCCCGCCCGACCTCACCGACCGCGACCCGGAAGCGTTCCGCTCGGCCGCCCAACTCATGTACTACGGCGGCGACCTGGCCGAGCTGCTCCTGGCCGCAGCCCTCTTCGCCACCTGGTACCACTCCCGCCGCCAACCCCGCCCCCACCCTCGCCCCCGCCCCGCCCCGCCCCGTCCCGCCCCGCCCCCACCCCCGCCCGTCGCCGTTGATCAAGAGGTTTGCGTCACCGGAAGGCGATTTCCTGACGCAAACCTCTTGATCAACAAGGTGAGGGGGTCGGTCAGGGGCGCTGGGGCCAGTGGGTGAGGATCTCCTCGACGGGTAGGACGTCCTGCTCCGGGTTGGGTGCCGGGGTCGGCCGGTCGGTCGGGGTGCGGTCGAAGCGGGGTGCGGGGGCCGGCTGGATCTCGCCGCCCACCTCGACGAACGTGCCCCGGGCCGCGTTGTGCGGGTGCGCGTGCGCCTCGCCGGGGGCGAGCACCGGCGCGACGCAGGCGTCCAGGTCGGCGAAGACCGCCGTCCACTCGTCCCGGGTGCGCTCGGCGAACCGTTCGGTGAACCGGCGGCGCAGCTCGTCCCAGCCGCTCGGGTCGTACTGGGCGGGCAGGTCCGGGTCGTCGGCGAGGCCGAGGCCGGTGAGCAGTACGGCGTAGAAGGCCGGTTCCATCGCGCCGACCGCCATGAATCCACCGTCGGCGGTGGCGTACGTGTCGTAGAACGGGGCCCCGCCGTCGAACATGTTGCCCCCGCGTGGGGCGGCCCACAGGCCGGCGCCGAGCAGCCCGTGCAGGAACGAGGTGAGCAGCGCCGAGCCGTCCACCATCGCCGCGTCGACCACCTGGCCGACGCCGGAGCGCTCCCGCTCCAGCAGCGCGGCCAGCACCCCGACGGCGAGCAGCATCCCGCCGCCGCCGAAGTCGCCGAGCAGGTTCATCGGCGCGTACGGGCGTTCGCCGGCCCGTCCGAGCGGCTCCAACGCCCCGGCCACCGCGATGTAGTCGATGTCGTGCCCGGCTCGGGCTGCCAGCGGGCCGTCCTGACCCCAGCCGGTCATCCGCGCGTACACCAGTCGGGGGTTGCGGGCCTGGCACACCTCCGGCCCGATGCCGAGCCGCTCGGCCACCCCCGGCCGGTACGCCTCGACCAGCACGTCCGCGCGGTCGGCGAGGCGCAGCAGGTCCGCCACCCCGGCCGGGGACTTGAGGTCCAGCGCGGTGACCTGCCGGCCGCGTTGCAACGGCCCGCTGGTCGGTGCGGCCAGCCGGCCCGCTCCCGGTGCGCCCGGCCGGTCCACCCGCACCACGTCCGCGCCGAGGTCGGCGAGCACCATGCAGCCGAACGGCGCCGGGGCGAGGCTGGCCAGCTCGACCACGCGCACCCCGGCCAGCGGCCCGCCGCGGGCCGCCATCACGCGACGTCAGCCGGTTCGGCCCGAAGGGCGGCGAGCCGGTCGGCCAGGTCGGCGGGGGGCGTGAACCGGTCGCCGTAGCTGGCGGCCAGCTCGGTGGCACGGGCCGCGAAGCCGGCCGGGCCGCCCGTGTACTGCCGGACGTAGCGGATCACCCCGCCCGTCCACGCCGGGAAGCCGATGCCGAAGATCGAGCCGATGTTGGCGTCGGTCTCGGTGCGCAGCACCCCCTCGTCGAGGCAGCGCAGCGCGTCCAGCGCCTCGGCGAAGAGCATCCGCTCCTGAAGGTCGGTGAACGGCACCGCCCGACCCGCGTCGGTGATCAGGTCGGCGAGCCCGGACCACAGCCGGCCCCGGGCACCCTCGTCGTAGGAGTAGAAGCCGCGTCCGGCGGCGCGCCCCGGCCGGTCGTACGCGTCGACCAGCTCGTCCACCAGGCGGTGCGCCGGCAGCGGGCGGAACTCCTCGCTGGCCGCCTCGAACTGGCGGCGGATCCGTTGGATCAGCGTGAGACTGACCTCGTCGGCCAGCGCCAGCGGCCCGGTCGGGTAGCCGGCCTGGAGGGCGGCCTGCTCCACCGATGCGGTGGGGACACCCTCGGCGACCATGCCGACCGCCTCGTCGATGAACCTGCCGATCACCCGGCTGGTGAAGAAGCCCCGGCCGTCGTTGACCACGATCGGGGTCTTGCCGATCCGCCGGCCCAGGTCGAAGGCCCGGGCCAGCGCCACGTCCCCGGTCCGCTCGCCCACCACGATCTCCAGCAGCGGCATCCGGTCCACCGGAGAGAAGAAGTGCATGCCGATGAAGTCCGCCGGCCGGTCCACGCCGGCGGCCAGCCCGGTGATCGGCAGGGTGGAGGTGTTGGAGGCGAGCAACGCGTGGGGTGCCAGGACGGGTAGCACCTCGGCGAAGACCCGCTGTTTCAGCGCCGGGTCCTCGAAGACCGCCTCGATGACGGCGTCGCAGCCGGCGAGGGCGCCCGCCTGGTCGGTGGTGGTGATCCGATCCAGTACGGCGCGGGCGTCCGCCTCGGTCGTGCGGCCCTTGCGTACGGCGCGGGCCAGTAGGCGCTCGGCGTGTTCGCGGGCTCGGCCGGCGGCCTCCGGCGTGACGTCCTTGACCACGACGTCCAGCCCGGCTGTGGCGCAGGCGTACGCGATGCCCGCGCCCATCATGCCGGCCCCGAGCACCGCCACCCGGCGTACCGGTGCGGCGTCCACACCGGTCGGTCGGGCCGCGCCACCGTTGACGGCCTTCAGGTCGAAGAAGAACGCACCGATCATGTTCTTGGCGACCTGCCCGGTGAGCAGGCCGATCAGGTGCCGGGTCTCCACCGTCAGGGCGGTCTCCAGGTCGACCTGTGCGCCCTCGACGGCGGCGGCGAGGATCGCCTCGGGCGCGGGTAGCCGGGCACCCTTGAGCTGCTTGCGCAGCGTCGCCGGGAAGGCGGGCAGTTGTGCGGCCAGCGAGCGGCTCGCCGGGGTGCCACCCGGCATCCGATAGTCCGGCCGGTCCCACGGTTGCGCCGGGTGCGGGTTCGCCGCGATCCAGGCCCGTGCCCGGTCCAGCAGTTCGGCGGGCGTGGCGACCACCTCGTCGACCAGCCCGACCGACAGCGCCTCGGTCGGGCGCATCCGCCGGCCGGTGAGCAGCACCGTGGTCAGCGCGCCGGCCAGGCCGAGCATCCGCACGGTCCGGGTGACGCCACCCGCCCCGGGCAGCAGGCCCAGCGTCACCTCGGGCAGCCCGAGCCGGCTGCCGGGGGTGTCCAGCGCGATCCGGTGGTGGCAGGCGAGCGCGATCTCCAGGCCACCGCCGAGCGCGGAGCCGTTGACCGCGGCGACCACCGGTCGGCCCAGCGTCTCCAGCCGGCGCAGGTCCCGTTTGATGGCGCCGAGCAGGTCGGCCAGGTCGGGCGCGTCGGCACGGGTCGCCCGGATCATCTCGGGCAGGTCGCCGCCGGCGAAGAAAGTCGACTTCGCGCTGGTCACTATGACGCCGACGAGATCGCTCTCGGCCTCCAGCCGGTCCAGCACAGCGCTCATCGAGGCGGCGTACGCCCGGTTCATGGTGTTGGCGGACTGGGTGGGGTCGTCCAGGGTGAGCGTGACGATGCCGTCGGCGCCGCGGTCGTACCGGATGGTGTCTGTCATTGTCGTCCTCCGGGTCAGCAGCGCTCGAGAACTGTGGCGACGCCCATGCCGCCGCCGATGCACAGGGTCACCACGGCCCGGCGCAGGTCGCGGCGCTCCAACTCGTCCAACGCCGTACCGAGCAGCATCGCTCCGGTCGCGCCGAGCGGGTGGCCGAGCGCGATCGCGCCGCCGTTGACGTTCACCCGGTCCGGGTCGAGGCCCAAGTCGCGGACGTACTTGAGCACCACAGCGGCGAACGCCTCGTTGATCTCGAACAGGTCGATGTCGTCGACTGTCAGCCCGGCTACGGCCAGCGCCTTGTGGGTGGCCGGGATCGGGCCGGTCAACATCAGCGTCGGGTCCGCGCCGGTGACCGCAGCGCCGACGATCCGGGCGCGCGGGGTGAGGTTGAGATCCCGACCAACCTGTTCCGAACCGATCAGCGCCAACGCCGCGCCGTCCACGATGCCGGACGAGTTGCCCGCGTGGTGGACGTGCTCGATGGCCTCCAGCCAGTGGAACTTCTGCAACGCGACCGCGTCGAAGCCGGCCGCCTCACCCATCGTGGCGAACGACGGGGTGAGCTTGGCCAGCGCCTCCCGGGTCGTCTCCGGGCGCGGGTGCTCGTCGACGGTGAGGATGTCCAGGCCGTTGCCGTCGCGGACCGGCACCACCGAGCGGGCGAAGTATCCGCCGGCCCACGCCTTGGCGGCCCGCTCCTGCGACCGCAGCGCGTAGCCGTCCACGTCGTCGCGGGTGAAGCCCTCCAGGGTGGCGATCAGGTCCGCGCTGACGCCCTGCGGCACGAACGACGTGGCCAGCGCGGTCTGTGGATCGGTGGCCCAGGCCGCCCCGTCGGAGCCCATCGGCACCCGGGACATCGACTCGACCCCGCCGGCGAGCAGCAGATGCTCCCAGCCGGAGCGGATTCGCGCGGCGGCGGAGTTGACCGCCTCCAACCCGGAGGCGCAGAACCTGTTGAGCTGCACCCCGCCGACCTGGTCCGGCAGGCCGGCCAGCAGCGCGGCGGCCCGGGCCAGGTCGCCGCCCTGCTCGCCGACCGGGGTCACGATGCCGAGCAGCAGGTCCTCCAGCCGGCCGACGTCCAGGCCGGGGTTGCGCTCCCGCAACGCGTCGATCAGGCCGACCACGAGGGAGATGGGCTTGACCCCGTGCAGCGCGCCGGTGTCCCGGCCGCGTCCGCGCGGGGTGCGGACCGCGTCATAGACGTACGCCTCAGAGGGCACGGGCGATCAACTCCTTCATGATCTCGTTGGTGCCGCCGTAGATCTTCTGGACGCGGGCGTCGGCGTACATCCGGGCGATCGGGTACTCCGTCGTGTAGCCGTAGCCGCCGAAGAGCTGAAGGCATCTGTCGACGACCTCGCACTGCCCGTCGGTGAGCCACGACTTCGCCATCGCCGCTGTGGAGACGTCCAGGTCGCCACGGGTGTGTCGGACGATGCAGTCGTCCAGGAAGACGCGGCTGACCCGGGCGCGGGTGGCGCACTCGGCGAGCACCATCCGGGTGTTCTGGTGACCCATCAACGCCTTGCCGAAGGCGGTGCGCTCCTTGGCGTACGCGACGGTCAGCGCGACCGCCCGTTCCATGGCGGCGACCGCGCCCACACCGATGACCAGCCGTTCCTGCGGAAGCTGCTGCATGAGTTGGACGAAGCCCAGCCCTTCGGCGCCGCCGAGCAGGTTGGCCGCCGGCACCCGGAACTCGTCGAAGAACAACTCCGCCGTGTCGTTGGCGTGCAGGCCGATCTTGGACAGCAGCCGACCTCGCCGGAAGCCCTCCGGGTCACCGCCCACCTCGCAGACAAGCAGCGAGACGCCGGCCGCCCGCTGCTCGGGGTCGGTCTTCACGGCGACGATGATCAGGTCGGCCAGGCCACCGTTGGTGATGAACGTCTTCGCGCCGGTGACCAGGTAGTCGTCGCCGTCGCGGACCGCCCGGGTCCGCATCGCCTGAAGATCGGAGCCGCCGTCCGGTTCGGTCATCGCGATGGCACCGACCAGCTCGCCGCTGCACAGGCCGGGCAGCCAGCGCCGCTTCTGCTCCTCGCTGCCGTACGCCACCAGGTAGCCGGTGACGATGCCACTGTGGACGGCGAGGCCCAGACTGCTCTCCCCGGTGTACGCCTGCTCGTGCAGCAGCACCGCCTCGTGGGTGAACCCGCCGCCTCCACCGCCGAACTCCTCCGGGACCGACAGGCCGAGCAGCCCCAGCTCACCGGCGCGCCGGTAGTGCTCGCGGTCCGGGTGGCCCTGCGCGAGAAGGCGTTCGGCGTGCGGCAGCACCTCCTTGGTGAAGAAGGTGCGGGCCAGTTCGGCGAGGTCGTCGTGTTCCGGTTCGCGCCAGGGCGAGGGGGGATGGTCGGGCGTCGACATGTGCACACCCTCGCGCCCTGTTGGCACGCTGTCAATAAGCGGTGCTGGACGGCTGCGGCGGCGTCGGGGCGCGCGGTGATCAAGGTGAGGAACGGCTGCTGACCGGTGGGCTGTCGATAGGGTCGGGCAGATGAGTGTCGAGACGGCTCCGCGCCGCCGCCGTTTGGAGCCGGACGCCCGGCGTGGGCAGATCCTGGCCTGCGCGGTCCGGCTGTTCGGCGAGCGCCCGTACGCGGACGTGTCGACCACCGACGTGGCCCGCGAGGCAGGTGTCGCTCGCGGCCTGGTCAACCATTACTTCGGTGCGAAGAAGGACCTCTACCTGGAGGTCGTCCGGGTCATGGTGACCATCCCCGAGGTTGCAGTGGAGCGGCTGCCCAAGGGTGATCTCCGGACCCGGGTCGACGCCAGCGTCACCTGGTTCCTCGACGTGGTGTCCCGGCACAGCACCTCGTGGCTGGCGGCGGTCACCGCCCGGGGGATGGGCGGCGACGCCGACGTGGAGCGGGTGCTCGCCGAGGCCGAGGAGGTCGCCGCGGACCGGATGCTGGTCGCCGTCGGGCTGGCCGGCGAGGCGGAGCACCGCGAGGAGTTGCGCGGGATGGTCCGCGCGTACGGCGGGCTGGCGACGTCGACCGCCAGGGAATGGCTTCAGCGCGGCGCGCTGACCCGCGCCCAGGTGCACCTGCTGCTCACCGCCACCCTGCTGACCATCGTCGAGCAGGTCATCCCGCAGGCCCTCGCCGACGACGGTTCGCCCCGGCCGGCACAGCCGGCTGGACCTTCGGCGTAGGGCCTGACTCGGGGCGGGTGACGCAGGCCACGGGCGCGATGATTGCCGGTGAAATAGGCATAGGGGCTACGGTTATTTCAGCGGTCCACGGGTACCCACCCTCGACGTGCCGCCGACCGCGTCACCGGAGGAGGAGACATGACCACATCTGCCCTGTCCTACGAGGTGTTCGTCTCAGACGGCCCGATGCGAGCCGGTGATCGGCGCATGCCGGACGGGTCGCGGCTTTACGGAAGCCCGGTCGCGTCCACGTTGATCTTCGGGGCCGAGGAGGCCCTTCTCGTGGACCCACCCTTCACCCACGAGCAGATCGCGAAGGTGGGCGACTGGATCGCCCAGTCGGGTAAGCGGCTGACGTACATCTACGCCACCCACGGGCACGGCGACCACTGGTTCGGTGCGGCTGAGCTGGTCAAGCGCTTCCCCGGTGCCGTCACCTACGCGACGCCCGGCACCATCGAGGTCATGCACCAGCAGGCCACTGTTGGCCGGAGTGAGGTGTTCGACAGGGATTTCCCCGGCCTGATCCCGGAGTCGCCGGTGGACGCGGTGCCCGTGCCGGCCGACGGGTTCCTGCTGGAGGGTAATCTCATCCAACCCGTCGAAACCGGGCACACCGACACCGACCAGTCCACCGTGCTGCACGTTCCGTCGATCGGCCTGGTGGTCGCCGGTGACGTCGTCTACAACGGGGTTCACCAGTACATCTCGGAGAGCGCCAACGGGGGCCTGCGGCAATGGCTCGACGCCCTCGACCGCGTCGAGGCGCTCGCACCCCGCGCAGTCGTCGCCAGTCACAAGAACCGGGACCTCCCCGACGACCCGGCCAGCATCGACCAGACCCGGCAGTACCTGCTGAACGTGGAGCGGCTGTTGGCCGAGAAGCAGACCGCCAGTGAGTTCTTCGACGAGATCGTGCGACTCTACCCAGACCGGATCAATCCGGGACCGGCGTGGTACGGGGCGCTTGCCCTGCTCGGGAAGTGAGCTGATGGTGCCCTCGATCCCCCACCGCCCAGCAGATGTGGTGGTCGGGTCGTGGCCCGCCACCGCGAGGTACGACCTGGGCGCCGCCCCAGGTGGCCTCGGGCTCGTCCAGGATCTGCTCAACACGATCTCGGCCGGCGCTCCACGGCAACCGGACCTCCTGGACGAACTGGACAGCGCCACGGAGTGGGCCCACCTGGCCGTCGCGCAGTGGTCGACGGCCACCGGGCGCCCGGCGCCCGACGTCACGCTCGACGACGCAGGGCTCCGGGCGCTGCGCATCTTCCGCGAGGAATTGTCGGACGAGATCGATGCCAGGCTCCGCATCACGCCGGACCCCGGGCAACCCGTCGGAGCGTCGAACCGGGTTCCGACCGGATCTCGTACCACCGGTGCCACGCTCCGGCTCGATCGAGACGGCTCCGTCCACCTCGACCCCGCCGGGTTCGGTGTCGATCTGCTGATCTCACTCATCCTCGGCGTGCTGTTCGAGGCGCAGCTCGCCGACGTCGGGCGGAGGATCAAGACCTGCCGCAACCCCCGCTGCCGGGTGGCGTTCTACGACCGCTCCCGCAACAACAGCGGGGCCTGGCACTCCGTCCGCGCCTGCGGGCACCCCACCAACCTGCGCGCCCACCGCGCGCGCCAACGGCAGGCGGACTGACGATCAGGCGGCCCGGCGCTCGTCGCCCTGGCCGGTGCGGGGCCGACCGCTGTGCGCTGCCGGTGCGGCGAACCGGTCGGCCGCCTGCGCCGGATAGGACTCGGGGCGCACCACCCGCAGCGGCCGGTCCACCTCGTCGGCCCCGAAGCGCCAGCGGGACGGCGTCGGCTGCCGCTGCGGTGCCGGGCCACCGGGGCGCAGCCCGGGCCGGGACAGCGCCACGGTGATCAGGTAGCCGACCACCAGGAAGCCATGGCTGATCAGCCGTTCCCCGCCCACCGAACCGGTGGCCAGGTCGTTCACCGACAGCAGCAGCAACGTGCCGACGAACGCGCTGAGCATCGGCAGCAGCCCGGCGGGCGGGCTGCGGCGCAACGCCACGAACAGGAAGCCCGCGCCCACTGCCACGTTCCACGCCGCCGACTCGTGCCACAGGTGTTGGCCGGTGGGGTGCAGGTGGTCGGCGGTCGCGCCCCGGCCGACCTGGGCCAGGCCGAGCACCAGTTGCACCGCGCCGAGCAGCCCGAGCGCCGACCGCAGGCCGGCGACGAGCGGGCCACGTCCGAACGCCGCGCGCAACCCGGCGGCGAGCTGACCCCGTCCGGGCACCTTTCGCAGGCCGGCTACCAGCGGGCCACGCCGCCACCGTGACCGGCGGGCCGGGTCCGCGCTGGCGGCGGCAAGGATCGCCGCCGTCCGGTCGGGCACCTCGACCACCAATCGGGTACGAACCCGACGGGTCACCGCGGCCGCCGCCGTGAACCAGGCCCGACAATCGGCACACCCGTCGAGGTGCCCCTGCACCGCCGCCAGTTCGGCGGCGGTCTCCTCCCCGTCCAACTGCGCGGACAGGACCTCCCGCCACTGCTCACACCCCATGTATCGGTAGTCGCTCCGGCAGCCGCTCCGGTTCCCGGCGACCGTGACCCGTTGTGGAATACTCGCCGGATCATGACGCGTTACGGCCTGCTGATCCTGCCCGCCACCAACCGGGTGTACGCCCGCGCCGCAGTCGACCTCACCCGGGCCGAGCTGGAGATCTTCGGCCGCTCGGCGCTGGACGGCCGGATCGGCGAGCTGGACACCGAGGTCGTGGGAGGGGCGTCCTACATCACGTTCACCGGCGACGGGCTGACCGAGCGTGACCTGGCCGTCCTGGGCAACCTCTCCGCCGGGTACGCGTTGTTCGAGATCGTCGGTGAGCTGTTGCGGCCGATCGAGTGGAGCCGTCTGGACCGCTACGACGACGATCTGCTCACCATTCAGAAGTACCCGGGCAAGACCAATGAGCAGTTCACCAAGCTGCTGCTCAACGTCACACTGCTCGCCTCGGACTGGGCCGCCGAGATGACCAGCCGCCGGTTCCGGGTGCTCGACCCGCTCTGTGGTCGGGGCACCACCCTCAACCAGGCGCTGATGTACGGCTTCGACGCCGCCGGGATCGAGCGCGACCAGAAGGACGTCGAGGCGTACCGGGCGTTCGTCACCACCTGGCTGAAGCAGAAGCGGGTCAAGCACCGGGTGCTGGAGTCGGGGCCGGTGCGGCGGGAGCGCAAGGTGGTCGGCCGGCGGGTACGGATCGAGGTGGCGCCGACCCGTGAGGAGCACAAGGCCGGCCAGACGCAACTGCTGGACGTGGTCAACGCCGACACCACCCGCTCGGCGGAGTTCTTCCGCCCGGAGACCGTGGACCTGGTCGTCGCCGACGCGCCGTACGGCGTGCAGCACGGCAGCCGTACCGCCGGGCAGGGGTTGACCCGCGACCCGCTGGCGTTGCTCGCGGACGCCGCGCCGGTCTGGGCCCGGTTGTTGCGGCCCGGCGGTGCGCTCGGGATCTCCTGGAACACCCACGTCGCCAGTCGGGACGACGCGGCGGCGGCGTTGGCCGACGCCGGCCTGACGGTGGTCGACGACGAGCCCTACCGCGCGCTGCGGCACCGGGTGGACCAGTCGATCATGCGTGACGTGCTGGTGGCACGCCGCCCGGCCTGACCCCCGGCCTCGCCCCTCCGCCCCTCCGCCCCTCCGCCCCTGCGCCGCGCCGCCGCGCAGTGCGTCACCCCATCGGGGTCGCGCACGGTCTCGTGCGTCCTTTGCTCTGCACCCGCGGAGGCGACACTCACGGTCCGTAGCTGGTGCCTCCGCGGGTGCAGAGCAAAGGGGTGGACAACTGATCTCGACCCCCCGGACCACCGAGGGTTTGTGCCGCATTTCACCTGTTCAGTGGGCGGGCGTGAAAACCACGTCAAGAAAGGGTTCGCCCCCGTCATGGTCGCGTTATGACCCCTGCCGTTCGGCGGGTGGTGGGGCTTTGATTGCCCGGCGCGACCGGAAGGCGGTCGCGACGAACCTTTCCGGCTGAGGAGTCAGCGTGTCTGACGTGGTGTTCGTGGTCCTGACGGTGGTGCTGTTCGCAGTGCTCGCCCTGGTGGTCCGGGCGGTGGAGAAGCTGTGAACGCGGTAAACGCCGTCGGTCTGGTGCTCGCGGTCGTCCTGGGCGCGTTCCTGGTGTTCGCCCTGCTGTTTCCGGAGCGCTTCTGATGACCATGACAACAGCGGGCGTCATCTTCGTGTTGACGCTGGTGGCGGCCCTGGTCGCCGTATACAAGCCGTTCGGCGACTACATGTTCCGGGCGGTCTCCGCCACCAAGCAGTCCCGGGTCGAGCGGGGCATCTTCCGACTGGTCGGGGTCAACCCGGCAGCCGAGCAGACCTGGGGCGTGTACGCCCGCAGCGTGCTGGCGTTCTCCGCGGTCTCGATCCTGTTCCTGTACCTGTTCCAGCGGGTGCAGAACCACCTGTGGTTGTCGCTCGGGTTCGACCCGGTGGTGCCGCACGGCGCGTGGAACACGGCCGTGTCGTTCGTGACGAACACGAACTGGCAGTCGTACTCGGGTGAGTCGACGATGGGCCACCTGGTGCAGATGGCCGGTCTGGCCGTACAGAACTTCGTGTCGGCGGCGGTCGGCATCGCGGTGGCTGTCGCGTTGGTACGCGGCTTCGCCCGCAGCCGTACCGGGCAGCTCGGCAACTTCTGGGTCGACCTGACCCGGATCACGCTGCGGATCCTGCTGCCGATCGCGGTGCTCGGCGCCATCGCGTTGATGATCGGCGGGGCGGTGCAGAACCTGTCCGCCGGCACCGACGTGAGCACGCTGACCGGCGGCACCCAGACCATCACCGGTGGTCCGGTCGCCAGCCAGGAAGTGATCAAGGAGCTGGGCACCAACGGTGGCGGCTTCTACAACGTCAACAGCGCGCACCCGTTCGAGAACCCGACCACCTGGACGAACTGGCTGCAGATCTTCCTGATCTTCCTGATCCCGTTCAGCCTGCCCCGGGTCTTCGGCCGGATGGTCGGGCAGAACCGGCAGGGCTACGCCATCGCCGCGGTGATGGGCATCCTCGCGTTCCTCAGCGTCGCCATCACCAACATCTTCGAGCTGGCTGGCCACGGCACTGTGCCGCAGGCGGTCGGCGCAGCGATGGAGGGCAAGGAGGTCCGGTTCGACGTGTCGAACTCGGCCACCTTCGCCGCCGCCACCACGCTCACCTCGACCGGTGCGGTGAACTCGTTCCACGACTCGTTCACCTCGCTCGGCGGCATGATGACGATGGTCAACATGATGCTCGGCGAGGTTGCGCCGGGCGGCACCGGTTCGGGGCTCTACGGCCTGCTCATCCTCGCGGTGATCACGGTCTTCGTGGCCGGGCTGATGGTGGGTCGTACTCCCGAGTACCTGGGCAAGAAGATCGGGTCCCGCGAGATCAAGTTCGCCTCGCTCTACTTCCTGATCACGCCGATCCTGGTGCTCGTCGGTACGGCGGCGGCGTTCGGCACCGGCAACAACTCGACGGCGCTCAACGTCGGCCCGCACGGCCTCTCCGAGGTGCTGTACGCGTTCACCTCGGCCAGCAACAACAACGGCTCGGCGTTCGGCGGCATCACTGTCAACACCACCTGGTGGGACACCGCGCTCGGGTTGTGCATGCTGCTGGGCAGGTTCCTGCCGCTGATCTTCGTGCTCGCGTTGGCCGGCTCGCTGGCCCGCCAGGCACCCACCCCCGCGTCCGAGGGCACTCTGCCGACCCATCGACCGCTGTTCATCGGCATGGTCGTCGGCGTCACCGTGGTCCTCGTCGCGCTGACCTTCCTGCCCGCGCTCGCGCTCGGTCCGCTGGCAGAGGGGCTCTGACCATCATGAGGAACGAGGACATGTCCGTCACGTCCGCCCCAACAGAGCAACTCCCCGGTACGCCCGCCATTCAGGGCAACCGGATCGGTGGAGGGCTGCTCGACCCCAAGCAGTTGATCCGGTCCCTGCCGGACGCGGTACGCAAGCTGAACCCCGCCACGATGTGGCGCAACCCGGTGATGCTGATCGTGGAGGTCGGTGCGGCCTTCACCACCGTCCTGGCGGTGGCCGACCCGTCGGTGTTCGCCTGGGCGATCACCATCTGGCTCTGGCTGACGGTGGTCTTCGCCAACCTGGCCGAGGCGGTCGCCGAGGGTCGGGGCAAGGCCCAGGCCGCGACCCTGCGGCAGGCGAAGAAGGACACCATCGCCACCCGGCTGATCGACTGGAAGCCGGGCGCGCGGGCCAACACCTACCGCGACGAGGCGGTGCCGGCGCCGGACCTGCGTCAGGGCGACGTGGTGCTCGTCGAGGCGGGCGGCATCATTCCCGGTGACGGTGACATCGTCGAGGGCATCGCCAGCGTCGACGAGTCGGCCATCACCGGCGAGTCGGCCCCGGTCATCCGGGAGTCCGGCGGCGACCGCAGCGCGGTCACCGGTGGCACCAAGGTGCTCTCCGACCAGATCATCGTGAAGATCACCCAGAAGCCCGGGGAGAGCTTCATCGACCGGATGATCGCCCTGGTCGAGGGTGCCAACCGGCAGAAGACGCCGAACGAGATCGCGCTGAACATCCTGCTCGCCGCGCTCACTGTCATCTTCCTGCTGGCCGTCGTCACCCTCCAGCCGCTGGCCATCTTCTCCAAGGCGTACCAGGCGGCCGCTCCGGACAGCGGGGCGATCACCGGTTCCGGTGTCACCGGGGTCGTGCTGGTCTCGCTGCTGGTCTGCCTGATCCCCACCACCATCGGGGCGCTGCTCTCCGCCATCGGCATCGCCGGCATGGACCGCCTCGTCCAGCGCAACGTCCTGGCCATGAGCGGCCGGGCCGTCGAGGCGGCCGGCGACGTCAACACCCTGCTGCTGGACAAGACCGGCACCATCACGCTGGGCAACCGGCAGGCCGCCGAGTTCGTTCCGGTCGAGGGGGTCGACGCCGCGACGTTGGCCGACGCCGCGCAGATGTCCAGCCTGGCCGACGAGACCCCGGAGGGGCGCTCGGTGGTCGTCCTGGCGAAGAACGAGTTCGGGCTGCGCGAGCGCGAGCCCGGCGTGATGCCGCACGCCACCTTCGTACCGTTCACCGCGCAGACCCGGATGAGCGGCGTCGACCTCACCCCGGACGCCAGCGTGGACGCCGGCGCGGTGGGCACGGCCCGCCGGGTCCGCAAGGGCGCCGCGGCGGCGGTCATGAAGTGGGTACGCGAGAACGGCGGTCACCCGACCGAGCAGGTCGGCGAGATCGTGGACGCGATCAGCGGCACCGGCGGCACCCCGCTCGTGGTCGCCGAGCACGTCGACGGTCAGCCCGCCCGCGCGCTTGGCGTCATCCACCTCAAGGACGTCGTCAAGTCCGGCATGCGCGAACGGTTCGACGAGATGCGCCGGATGGGCATCCGCACCGTGATGATCACCGGCGACAACCCGCGTACCGCGAAGGCGATCGCCGACGAGGCCGGGGTGGACGACTTCCTGGCCGAGGCGACGCCGGAGGACAAGCTCGCGCTGATCAAGCGGGAGCAGGAGGGCGGTCGGCTGGTCGCGATGACCGGTGACGGCACCAACGACGCGCCGGCGCTCGCCCAGGCCGACGTCGGGGTGGCCATGAACACCGGCACGTCGGCCGCCAAGGAGGCCGGCAACATGGTCGACCTCGACTCCGACCCGACCAAGCTGATCGAGATCGTGGAGATCGGCAAGCAGTTGCTGATCACCCGTGGCGCGCTGACCACGTTCAGCATCTCGAACGACATCGCGAAGTACTTCGCGATCATCCCGGCCATGTTCGCCGGCCTCTACCCGAGCCTGGACGCGCTGAACATCATGCGGCTGGCCAGCCCGGAGTCGGCGATCCTGTCCGCTGTCATCTTCAACGCCCTGGTGATCATCGCGCTGATCCCGCTCGCCCTGCGGGGCGTGCGGTACCGGCCGGCCGCCGCGTCGAAGCTGCTCAGCCGCAACCTGCTGGTCTACGGACTGGGCGGCATCATCGTGCCGTTCATCGGGATCAAGATCATCGACCTGCTCATCCAGTTCATCCCGGGGATTTCGTGATGCGCCTACCCACCTGGATCGCCCAACACCTCGCCGCGCTGCGCGCCGTACTCGTCTTCACGGTGCTGCTCGGCCTGGTCTACCCGCTGGCCCTGGTAGCGCTCGGTCAGCTACCCGGCCTCAACCACAAGACCGACGGTTCGCTGATCTCCTCGGGCGGGACGGTTGTCGGCAGCGCGCTGATCGGCCAGTCCTTCACCGACGCGGACGGCAACCCGATCGCCCGGTACTTCCAGTCCCGCCCCTCCGCCGCCGGCGACGGCTACGACCCGACCTCCACCTCGGCCAGCAACCTGGGCCCGGAGAGCGTTGTCGACACCATCGCCACCGACCCGGAGGAATCCAGCGAGAGCCTGCTCACCCAGGTGTGTGGGCGCAGCAAGTCGGTCGGCGAACTCAACGGCGTCGACGGCCGGCGCCCGTACTGCACCGACGACGGGGTGGGCGCCGTGCTCGCGGTGTTCCGCGCCGACGGTCTGACTGGCCCGGTCACCCGGGTGGTCAGCGTCAACCAGGCAGCCCCGGCCACGCCGTTCGTCAGCGAGTACCAGGGCGTGACGGTGGAGCCGGCCCAGCCTGGCGAGGACTACGTGGCCGCCGGCGGGGTGGTCACCCCGATCCGGGGCGACGCGCCCGCTGACCCGGCGGTGCCGGCCGACGCGGTCACCGCCAGCGCCAGCGGCCTCGACCCGCAGATCAGCCCGGCGTACGCCGAGTTGCAGGTGAACCGGGTCGCGCGGGAGCGCGGCGCGGACCCGGCGGCGGTCCGCAAGCTGGTCAAGGAGCACACCGACGGGCGGGCGCTCGGCTTCATGGGTGAGCCCGGCGTGAACGTGCTGGAGCTCAACCTCGCGCTCGACAAGCAGTTCGCCGCACGCTGAGCACGCGCGCGGGGCGGGGCCGTGCCCACCGGGCGCGGCCCCGACCGCCAATCTGACCAGGGAGGATGGTCCCCGTGCCACGCGGAGAACTGCGCATCTATCTGGGGGCCGCCCCCGGCGTCGGTAAGACGTACGCCATGTTGGAGGAGGCCCAGCGGCGGGCCACGCGCGGCACCGACGTGGTGATCGGTTTTGTGGAGACCCACGGCCGTCAACACACCGCCGCGATGCTCGGTGATCTGGAGCAGGTGCCCCGCCGGACCATCGACTACCGCGGCGCGGAGTTCACCGAGATGGACCTGGACGCGGTGCTGGCCCGCCGACCACAGATCGCCGTGGTCGACGAGTTGGCGCACAGCAACGTGCCCGGTTCCCGGCACGACAAGCGCTGGCAGGACGTCCAGGAGCTGCTCGACGCGGGGATCGACGTGCTGTCCACCGTCAACGTGCAGCACCTGGAGTCGGTGAACGACGTCGTCGCGCAGATCACCGGCACCACCCAGCGCGAGACCGTGCCGGACGAGATCGTCCGCGCCGCCGAGCAGGTCGAGCTTGTCGACATGACCCCGGAGGCGCTGCGCCGGCGGATGGCGCACGGCAACATCTACCGACCCGACAAGATCGACGCCGCGTTGGGCAACTACTTCCGGGTCGGCAACCTCACCGCGCTGCGCGAGCTGGCGCTGCTCTGGCTGGCCGACAAGGTCGACGAGCAGCTCGACCGCTACCGCAGCCAGCAGGGCATCGCTGCCACCTGGGAGGCCCGGGAACGGGTGGTGGTCGCGCTGACCGGCGGCCCGGAGGGCGAGACGCTGATCCGCCGCGCCGCCCGGGTCGCGGCCCGCAGCAAGGGCGCCGACCTGCTCGCCGTGCACGTGGCCCGCAGCGACGGCCTGGCCGGGGCCGACCCGGCCCAGTTGGCCCGGCAACGGGTGCTGGTGGAGAGCCTGGGCGGCACGTACCACCAGGTGCTCGGCACCGACGTGCCGGCCGCGCTGCTGGACTTCGCCCAGGGCGTGAACGCCACCCAGTTGGTGCTGGGGGCCAGCCGGCGGGGTCGCCTCGCGCAGGTCTTCGCAAGGGGTGTCGGGGTGACCACCACAGCGCTCTCCGGCTCGATCGACGTGCACCTGGTCACCCACAAACAGGCCGGCAAGGGCCGGAGGGCGGCGGCCGTGCCGGCCGCGCTGTCCCGACGCCGCCGGCTGCTCGGCTTCGGTCTGGCGGTGCTGGGCATGCCGCTGCTCACAGTGCTGCTGAAGACCCTGCCCGACCTGACGTTGACGAACGACATCCTGCTGTTCCTCGCCGGGGTGGTCGGGGTCGCGCTGGTCGGCGGGGTGTGGCCGGCCCTGGTCGCCGCGCTCGGCGGCTCGCTGCTGCTCAACTGGTTCTTCACCCCGCCCTTCCGCACGCTCACCATCGCCGAGGCGGACAACCTGCTCGCCCTGGCCGTCTTCGTCGGGGTGGCCCTGGCCGTGAGCTGGATCGTCGACGTGGCCGCCCGGCGTACCCGGGAGGCCGCGCGGGCCGCCGCCGACGCGCAGACCCTCGCCGCCGTCGCCGGTGGTGTGCTGCGCGGCGAACGTCCGCTGCCCGCCCTGCTCGATCAGCTCCGGGAGACCTTCGGGCTCCGCGCGGTGAGCGTGCTGGAGTTGGCCGAGGAGGCCAGCGGGCGACCGGAGCGGGCCCGCGAGGAGCACGCCTGGTGCGTGGTGGCGAGCGTCGGCGAGCAGCCGGCGTGCACACCCGACGCCGGCGAGACGGCGGTCCCGGTCGACGAGCGGATCACTGTCGTGCTCAGCGGCCGGCGGTTGGAGGCGGCCGACCGGCGCATCGTCGAGGCGTTCGCCGCCCAGGCCGCCGTCGCGCTCCGCCAGGAACGGCTCGCCGAGGAGGCCGCCACCGCCCGGCCCCTCGCCGCCGCCGACCGGATGCGCACCGCGCTGCTCGCAGCGGTCAGCCACGATCTGCGTACCCCACTGGCGTCCGCGAAGGCGGCCGTGACCAGCCTGCGCAGCCACGACATCGAGTTCGACGAGTCCGACCGCGAGGAGTTGCTGGAGACCGCCGAGGAGTCGCTGGACCGGCTCGCCCGGCTGGTCGGCAACCTGCTGGACATGAGCCGGCTCCAGGCGGGCGTGCTGGGCATCTCGGCGACAGCGATCGGCCTGGAGGACGCCGTACCCCTGGCGCTTGACGAACTTGGCCCGGTGGCCGCGACGGTCGGCACTGACATTCCGGCCGACCTGCCGGCCGCCACCGCCGACCCGGGCCTGCTGGAACGGGTGCTTGTCAACATCGTCGCCAACGCGCTGCGGTACAGCCCGCCCGGTCAGCCGCCCACGATCACCGCGAGCGCCCACGCCGGCCAGGTTGAGCTGCGGGTGATCGATCGGGGGCCGGGCATCCCGGAGGACCAGTGGGAGCACGTCTTCCTGCCGTTCCAACGTCTCGGCGACCGGGACAACCAGACGGGTGTCGGTCTCGGTCTTGCGCTGTCCCGGGGGTTGGCCGAGGCGATGGGTGGCAGCATCACCCCGGAGACCACGCCCGGCGGTGGGCTCACCATGGTGCTGCGGCTGCCCGCCGCGCCGACCAGCTCGGAGGGGCCGCAGGAATGACGCGCATCCTGGTCGTCGACGACGAACCGCAGATCCTGCGTGCCCTGCACATCAACCTGCGCGCCCGCCGGTACGACGTGGACGTGGCCGGCACCGGGGCCGCCGCGTTGAAGGCCGCCGCCAGCCACCCGCCCGACCTGGTGGTGCTGGACCTCGGCCTGCCCGACATCGACGGCGTGGAGGTGATCCGGGGCCTGCGCGGGTGGACCACAGTGCCGATCATCGTGCTCTCCGGTCGGGCCGGCAGCGAGGACAAGGTCGCCGCGCTGGACGCGGGCGCGGACGACTACGTCACCAAGCCGTTCGGGGTGGAGGAGCTGCTGGCCCGCATCCGCGCGGTGACCCGCCGTCTCGGCGGGCCCAGCGAGGCGGTGCCGGCCCTGCGGATCGGCCAGCACACAGTCGACCTGGCCGACCACAGCGTGCGGCGCGACGACGGCACCGAGGTCAAGCTGACCCCCACCCAGTGGAGCGTGCTGGAGAAGCTGCTGCGTCACCCCGGCAAGCTGGTCAGCCAACGTCAGCTCCTCCAGGACGTGTGGGGGCCGGAATACCAGAACGAGACCAACTACCTGCGGCAGTACCTGGCCCAGCTGCGGCGCAAGCTGGAGGACGACCCGGCCCGCCCTCGCCACCTCATCACCGAGCCGGGAATGGGTTACCGCTACCGGCCCTGAACCGTTGACACCCGCCTGAAGAGATTGAAGAATTTCGCTCGCAGCGGCAGCGGCGTGCTTCTGTAACCGTCCCCTCCACCGGTTACCCCTCGGGAGCCCGCCGTGTCCGTGCCTCTGCCCCTGTCCCGTCGTCGGCTGCTGGTCGCCGGCGGTGCCGGCCTCGTCCTGGCCGGTCTCACCGACCCGTTCCGGGCCGCCCCCGCCCGAGCCGCCGTCACCACCGCCGACCTTGTCGTCTACGGCGCCACCTCCGGCGGGCTGGCCGCCGCGATCACCATGCGCCGGCTCGGCCGCACCGCAGTGGTGGTGGAGCCCACCGGTCACGTCGGCGGGTTGAGCACCGCCGGGCTGGGCGCCACCGACACCGGCGTCCAGGCGTCCATCGGCGGGCTCGCCGCCGAGTTCTACCGCCGGGTGTACGTGAAGTACCACGGCGGAACCCTCACGTCGACGTCGCCGCTGCGGATGACCTTCGAACCGCACGTCGCCACCGCCGTCTTCGCCGAGATGCTGGCCGAGGCGGGCGTGCCGGTGGTCGTCGACGCCCGGCTGGCCGGCCTGGGCCGAACCGGGAACCGGATCACCGAGTTGCGTACCGAGGACGGGTCGATCTACCGGGGCGGGGTGTTCGTCGACGCCACCTACGAGGGCGATCTGCTGGCCATGGCCGGCGTCGGGTTCACCGTCGGGCGGGAGCCAAACGACACCTACGGCGAGACGATCAACGGGGTGCAGTCACGCAACACCCACCAGTTCGCCTACCCCGTCGACCCGTACGTGACGGCCGGCTCGCCCACCAGCGGGCTGCTGCCGGGCATCTCCGCCACCCCGCTCGCCCCGCAGGGCAGCGGCGACGACAGGATCCAGGCGTACTGCTTCCGGATGTGCCTGACCCAGGCGGCCAACCGGATCCCGTTCGGCAAGCCGTCCGGCTACGACCCCGTCCGGTACGAGCTGCTCCTGCGGCACATCCAGGCCGGCTACGCGGGACCGTACTTCACCACCCACTCGGTCGGTGGCGGGAAGACCGACTCCAACAACAACGGTGCCGTGTCGACCGACAACATCGGCTTCAACTACGCGTACCCGACGGCGAGCTGGGCGACGCGCGAGAGCATCATCGCCGAGCACCGCACGTACCAGCAGGGGTTGATGTGGTTCCTGGCCAATGACAGCCGACTGCCGGCGTCGGTTCGCGACTCGACGGCCCGGTGGGGGCTGCCGGTGGACGAGTTCACCGCCACGGGCGGCTGGCCGCCGCTGCTCTACATCCGCGAGGCCCGCCGGATGGTCTCCGCGTACGTGATGACCGAGGCCGACTGCCGGGGCCGGGTACGCGCCACCGACTCGGTGGGCCTGGCCAGCTACACGATGGACTCGCACAACTGTCAGCGGGTGGTCGTCGACGGCAAGGCGCGCAACGAGGGCGATGTGCAGATCGGTGTGCCGGCGCCGTACCCGGTGAGCTACCGCGCGATCGTGCCGCACGAGGCGCACTGCGCCAACCTGCTGGTGCCGGTTTGCCTCTCGGCGAGTCACATCGCCTACGGCTCGATCCGGATGGAACCCGTGTTCATGATCCTCGGGCAGGCCGCGGCCACCGCGGCGTCCCTGGCCCTCGCCGGGAACTTCGCCGTGCAGGCCGTCTCCGTGCCGGCCCTCCAGACCCGGCTGCGCCAGGACGGCGCGGTGCTGGAGTGGGGCTCCACCAGCGAGGTGATCCTGGACAACGCGTCGACCAGCGGGATCACCCGGGCCGGAACGTGGCTGCGCAGCACCAGCATCGGTGGTTACTACGGCGGGGACTACGAGCACGACGGCAACACCGCCAAGGGCGTCAACCGGCTGCGGTTTCGCCCGACGCTACCGGTCTCCGGGTCGTGGACGGTGCAGTTGCGCTGGACCGCTGACCCCAACCGGGCGAGCAACGTGCCGGTGGACATCGCGTACTCCGGAGGGCTGGTCACCCGGACCGTCGACCAGCGGCAGTCCGGGGGTCAGTGGGTGCCGCTGGGCACCTACCCGTTCACGGCGGGCACGGAGGGGAGCGTGTTGATCCGCACCGAGGACACCGACGGCCACGTGATCGCCGACGCGGTGCGCTTCGTCCGGGCCTGACCGCTCGAAACGGCGGCGGTCTCCGGGCGGGCAGCGGTCTCCGGGCGGGCGGCGGTCCTCGGGTCGAGCGGCGGTGCCACCAGCAGCGGGTCGACCTGGATCACCTCGATCCCGAGCGGGCGCAGCATGCCCCGCAGTGCCGACTCGCACAGCTCCTCCCAGAGCTGCTCCGCGCCCATGGCGGCGACCAGCAGCTCGGGTCTGGTGAAGGCGATGCCCACCCGTTGCCCCTGTGGGGAGCGGCCGGTCCGCACCGTCCGCACCAGCCGTCCCGGCAGGTCGCGCACCGGAACGGCGAAGATTATCGGGGCCTCGTCCATTGTCGGGTTGGTCCTTCCCGTTCGTGCGGCGGTTGCGGCGGTTGCTGCCTGTGCCGCGGTTGCGGTGGTCATCGGCTGAATCGTTCGAGGTCGTGGGCGAAGCGGCGGATCGTCGCGGCCCGTGCCCAGGACGGCGCGGGAACCGCGACGACCGGCACGGACGCGCGCGTCACGCAGTACCGGGTGACGTTCCCGCGCGACCTACCGAACCGGCCGCGATCCGGGCTGCCGACGACGAGCAGGTCGGACTCCCGATCCGCGTGGTCGACGAGCACCTGCCCGGCGTACCCCTGGGTCGCCACCAGCCGCACTGTCACGTCCCGGGGCAGGCCGCCGAGCGCCGCGTCGAAGACGCCGCGCAGGTAGACCAGGGCCGCCCTGTCGCACTCGTCCTGCCAGCGCCAGGTCAGGGTGCCGGGCCGCCACGTCGGCGCGAAGACCCAGGCGCGGACGGCGTCCAGTTGCGCTCCGTCGCGGCGGGCCAACTGCATCGCGCGCCTCAATGCCTGCATTCCGGCGAACGACCTGTCGACTCCGACCACGATCCGGTGGGGCTGGGTTGGGCGGCTCATGCGGCGGACACCACCCAGGCCGGGGCGTCGGTCGCGGTACGCGGGTCGGTCGGCGTGATCAGGTCGAGCGCGCGCAGGATGTAGTTGGCCTCGACTACCTCCACCCCGGCGCGCAGGCGCAGGTCGGCCACGGCGCGGTGCAGCACTGTGATGCTGCCGGCGGAGAGACGGACCACGGCGTCGACGTCGGCGGCGATCCACCACGCCGCGACCGCGCACGGCTCGTGCCGCAGGTACTCCACCAGGTGACTGCCCGGCGCGGATGGACCGAGCCGGACGCTCACCAGCGCCTCGTGCCGCCGCTCGGGCTCGCTCGCCCCGGTCACGGTCTCACCGGGGTCGCCGTCTGTGCCGGGTGGCGGTCCTCCGCGTTCCCAGCGTGTCATCCGCCAAGGACTCATGGACCCATCGTCACCACCGGGCGACGGCGGTGCGCCAGTCGATACGCCGTTTCGACGGGCCACCGCCAAATCTTGACGCCGCGTTCACGCGGTGCGCTTTCCGGTCAGTTGCCGGAGAACCCGACGCCCACCAACCGTTCCGAGACGGCCCAGAGGCGGGCGGCGTCGTCGATGCTCCGGGCGGAACGGTAGACGGTCAACTCGGTCGGCGCTCCGGTGAACTGACCCAGCCCGTCCGGGCCGTAGAACCGGCCGCCCTGCGCCTGCGGGCTGGTGGCCGCGTACAGGGCGGGGCGCAGCCCGGCCTCCACCGAGTGCACCAGGAAGCCCCAACGGGCCAGCCGACTCATCACCGTGTGGTGCAGCGAGGGCCGGCTGCGGCCCAGGTTGGGACCGGACGCGTACAGGTTCGTCATCGTGGTCCCCGGGTGGGCGACGTTGCTGACGATTCCCCAGCCGCCGGCTCGACTGCGCCGGTCCAGTTCCAGCCCGAACAGCAGGGTGGCGAGCTTGGAGGCGTTGTAGGCGCGGATCGACGCGTACCTGCTGTCGCTCTGGAGGTCGTCCCAGTCCAGCCGGCCGGAGCGCGCGGCACTGCTCGACATGGTGGTGACCCGCGCCCGCCCGGCGCGAAGCAGCGGCAGAAGCCGTCCGGTCAGCGCGAAGTGGCCCAGGTGGTTGGTGCCGAGTTGCAGCTCGAAGCCCTCCGCTGTGACGTGCCGGGTGGGGGGTGTCATCACGCCCGCGTTATTGATCATGAGGCGGATCGGCCGGCCCTCGCCCAGCAGCGTGTCGGCCAGCGCGGCCACCGAGTCCAGCGAGGCGAGGTCCAGCTGCCGGGTCGACACGACGGCGCCCGGTGCGGCGGCCCGTACGGCGTCCAGCGCGGCGGCGCCTTTGGCAGGGTTGCGGACCGGCAGCACCACCTCGGCGCCGGCCTGCGCCAGCCGGGTGGCCAGGCCGAGGCCCAGCCCGTCGCTGCCGCCGGTCACGACGGCGAGTTTTCCAGTCAGGTCCGGAACGGTCAGGTCGAGCACGACATCCCCCAGGTCGACGGTGTCCTTCATCGGTCGTGGACAAGCCTGGATCGGTCGCCGGCCGGCACCCAGGGTGGCCTTGTCCAGGGATCACCGGTCCCTGGCTCGGGGAAGCTGCGGGCCGGGCGGACACGGGGAGTAACGTTCCAGGCGGACCAAGATCGGCGTACGAGGAGGCACAGTGCAGACGACGACGGTGGACATCCCGACCGGTGACGGAGTCGCGGACGCATCCCTGAGCCGGCCCGACGGAGACGGCCCGTTCCCCGCGGTGCTGCTCTTCATGGACGCCTTCGGGCCGCGCCCCCGCCTGGTCGAGATGGCCGAGCGGATCGCCGCCCGGGGCTACCTGGTGCTGACGCCCCACCTGTTCTACCGGGCCGGCCGGGCGCCGCTGTTCGACCTGTCCCGGCTCGCCGAGCCGGATCAGCGCGGCGCGCTCTTCGCGAAGATCGCGCCGCTGGCCCAGGCGCTGACTCCCGAGGCGATCAGCCGGGACACCGCCGCGTACACCGACTTCCTGGCCGCCCGCGACGACGTCCGGCCGGGCCCGGTCGCCATCACCGGCTACTGCCTGGGCGGCACGAACGCGCTACGGGCCATCGAGGCGCACCCGGACCGCATCGCGGCCATCGCCAGCTTCCACGGCGGGCACCTCGTCACCGACGCGCCGGACAGCCCCCACCTGGGCGTTGCCTCGATCATCGGCGAGGTGTACTTCGGGCACGCCGACGCCGACCAGTCGGCGACACCCGAGCAGATCGCCACGCTGGAGAAGGCGCTCGACGCCGCCGGTGTGCGCTACCGCTCCGAGGTGTACGAGGGCGCGCATCACGGCTTCACCATGGCCGACACCCCGATGTTCGACGAGCAGGCCACCGAGCGGCACTGGGCCGCGTTGTTCGACCTCCTGGACCGCACCCTGCCCGTCAGCTGACGGGCGTGCCGGCCCGATCAGCGGCGCAGCAGCACCGGGCCGGCGTCGATGCGGGTGCGGAACAGCGCGTACGGCTTGCGCCGTAGGTCCTTGCCCCGCTGGTACTGCGGCTGCCGGTGCAGTTGGTTGGCGGTGACGTAGAGGTACCCGTCGGTGGCGACCGACATGGTGTCCGGCCAGAGCAGCCGTGGGTCGTGCACCAGGGTCTCGTACTCGCCGTCGGGCAGTCGACGGAGCACCGCGTTGTGCTCGTACGAGGTGAGGTAGAGCCGCCCCGCGTCGTCGCTCTCCAACCCGTCCGAGGCGGTGCCCCGGTCGCCCTCGTCGACCACTGTGGCGGCGACCGCCTCCTGGGTGACGCCCGGGTCGGCCAGCGCCTCGGTGGACACGCTGTGCAGGCGTCGGGACGCCAACGGGCAGTAGTAGAGCCGTTCGCCGTCGGCGGAGATGGCGATGCCGTCGGAACCCATGCTCACCGGCTTCGGCGGGCCGTCGGCCGGCCGTTCGAGGAACGGTCGGCCCTCCACCACCGGCCGGAACGACGTCAGCGGTTCGGCCTTTGTGGACGGGTGGTCGTGCAGCCGCCGCCAGGAGGCCCCGCTGGCCAGGTCCACCACGATGATCCCGTTCGGCCCGGAGTCCGCCGAGTCGGTGATGTACGCGACCCCCGCCTCGCCCCGCCGCAGGTCGAAGCGGACGTCGTTGAGGTAGGTCGTCGGCAGCGCCACGTCCGCCGGGAAGGTGATCACTTGGGCGACGGTGTCCGTGTCCAGGTCGATCCGGACCAGCTTGGGGCCGCCGGGCTTGGTGGGCTGGAACATCGGGCTGCCGGTGTCCAGCACCCAGAGCCGGTCGGCCGGGTCCACCACGATGCTCTGCACCGAGACGAACGCGCCCGCGTCGTCGTCGCCGGACGGGTCGTTCCAGGCCTGGTCGGGGTAGGGCACCTCCTGACCGTCGCGCAGCTCGACGACAGTGGCCGGCACCTCGTCGCCCCATTTCGGGAAGTTGACGAAGATCCGGCCGGAGTGCGAGACGCTCACCCCGGTCGGCATCGGGCCGGTGAAGGTGTGCACCAGCTCCAGCTCGCCCATCGGCTCGTCGCCGACCGGCCCGTTCATGACGTCCGCTCCACGGTGCTCATCGCCCGCCCCTTCCGACCCGCCGGATGTCCCGCTCCACCGCTGCTATTCCCGCCCGGACGTCCGGTATGCGTCGCCGGTCAGCGGAGCCGGAAGGGACAGCGGAGCCGGAGGGCGGGCCGGTCCGGGTTCGGTCAGGCCACCGGCGCGGCGGCCCTGGCGGCGGGCAGGCCGGGGACGGGGACGTCCACCGCGAGTAGCGCTCCGTCTTCCGGGCCGGGCGTCTCCAGCCCCACCCGGGCGGTGCCGATGAAGAGTCGCCGCAGGTCGGGGCCGCCCAGGCAGATCCCGGCCGGCTGTTTCGCGGGCAGCCGGATCTCCTGCTCCAGGGTCCCGTCCGGGCGGTAGCGGCGGACCGCTGAACCGCCCCACAGCGCGATCCAGAGGTGACCGGCGGCGTCGACGGTCATGCCGTCCGGGCCGCCGTCCGCGGCGGGCAACCGGAGGAACGGCTCCCGCCCGTTCAGGGCCCCGGTCGCGGGGTCGACGGTGAACCGGTCGATCTCGCCGCGCGGCGTGTCGGCGAGGTACATGGTGGTGCCGGTGGCGTCGAACGCCGGTCCGTTCGGGATGGTCAGTCCGGTGACCGCGGGCACCGGTGCCGCGCCGGGGGTGAGCCGGAACAGCGTGCCCCCGCCGGGCGTCATCGCGTACGTCATGCTGCCGGCCCAGAAGTGGCCGTGCGGGTCGGCGACGGCGTCGTTCATCCGGGTGGGAACGGGTGCGTCAGCGACCAGGTCGGCGACCGGTCGGGGGTCACCGGTGGCGGGCAGCACTGTGAGACCGGTTCCGGCGGCGGCCAGCCAGTCACCGGGCCGGCCGGCCACCGGGGCTACCGCGCCGAGCGGGACGTCGAGACGGCGCACCTCCCGTAGGGCGGCGGGGGCGTCGCCGTCGGTTTCCAGCAGTCGTCCGGCCAGCAGATCGACGAGGATCAGGCGGTCGTCGACCCAGCGCAGCCCTTCGCCCAACTCCAACCGGTCGGTGCTCCAGACGGTCGGCTCGGTCAGCTCCATCTCGCTCCTCCAAACGATCTGCGGGGCGGCGGCGGGCGGTCCTGCCGATCAGCGGTGACCGCCCACAGCCCGGTCAGCGGACCGTACCGCCCGGCTCGTGGTCCAGCAGCGCCAGCTCCGCCCGGTCGGGCAGGCCCTCCCAGTCGCCCCGGGTGGCGACCGCGAACGCGCCGGTGGTGACGGCCCGGTCCAGTCGGGCCGACGCGTCGACGCCGTCGAGCCAGCCGGAGAGCAGACCGGCGACGAAGGCGTCGCCCGCGCCGACGGTGTCCACCACCGGCACCGTCCGGGCTGGACGGTGCAGTGTGCCGACAGCGCTGTGGCTTGTCGCTCCATCGGCACCGTGCTTGACCACGACCTCGGTGACGCCGGCCGAGAGCAGCGCCGAGGCCGGGTCGGTCGCATCGGTGAGCACCGCCAACTCGTCGTCGGAGGCGATCACCAGGTCGATCGAGGGCAGCAGCGGGCGCAGCGCGGCGGCGGCGTCGGCCACCGACCAGAGCCGGCTGCGGTGGTTGACGTCGAGGCAGATCGTGCTGCCGGCGGCGCGGGCGCGCCGCACGGCCTCCACCACCGCCTGGTACGGCTCGACGCCGAGCGCGCAGGTGATGCCGGTGACGTGCAGCAGCCGGGGTGGCGGCCCGGGCGCGTCGAAGGCCCGGGCCACGTCGGCCGGGCCCAACCGCGAGCCGGCCGACCCGGCCCGATGGTAGGTGACCCGGAAGATGTCGGCGACACGGTTCTCGAAGAGGATCAGGCCGGTGGGGGCGGTCGTGTCGACCCGGGACCAGGTCAGGTCGACACCCTCGGCGCGCAGCGTACGGCGGACCAGCTCGCCGGGCTCGTCGGCACCGGTGACACCGACCCAGGCCGCCCGGTGGCCGAGCCGGGCCACGCCGATCGCCACGTTCGACTCGGACCCGGCGACGGAGATGCCGGCGGTGCCGCCGAGTCGCAGTGGGCCGGTGGTGCGGAACGCCGCCATCGTCTCGCCGAGCGTGAGCAGGTCGGTCATGGCCGGACCGCCGCGAGGAAGGCGGCGGCGCGCTCGCGCAGCGCCGTCGCGTCGCCGCCTCGGACGGCGTCGCCGAGCAGCGGGGAACCGACGCCGACGGCTGTCGCGCCCCGGTCGAGGTAGCGCCGAGCGCCGTCCGCGTCGACACCACCGACCGGCACGAACGCGGTACCGGGGAACGGGTCGCGCAGCGCGCCGAGGTAGTCGGGCCCGCCGAGCGACGCCGGGAAGAGCTTGATCGCGGTGGCCCCGCCGTCGATGGCCTGGACCACCTCGGTGGGGGTGAGGGCGCCGGCGAGCACCGGCAGCCCGAGCCGGCCGCCTTCGGCGAGGCTCGGTGCGATCGCCGGGGTGACCAGGAAACCCGCGCCGGCGTCGGCTGCGGCGCGCGCGTCCTCGGCGCTGAGCACGGTGCCGGCGCCCAGGGCGAAGTCGGGCCCGAGGGCGGTCCGGGCGCGACGGATGACGCCGAGCGCGTCGGCGCTGGTCATCGAGACCTCGACCAGAACCACGCCGCTCTCGGCCAGGGTGAGCACGGCGGTCAGCGCGGCGGCCGGGTCCGGGCCGCGCACGATCGCCAACAGCCGGTGGGTACGCAGCTCGTCGAGCAGGTTCATCACGGTGTCCTCAGTGGTTGCGGTGGGCGGAGATGGTGAGTCGCCAGGTGACCTCGCCGGTGGCCGGGACGACCGCCGCGTCGGTGGGACCGGCGTCGACCAGGTCGAAGGCCGCGCCGAGCATCGGTTCGATGCCGACGCTGCGGTAAGGGCCGTTCGCCGGCCAGCCACCCAGGTTGCGCCAGAGCGCGGTGCTGCGGGGCTGGCCGGCGCACTCCAGCTCAAGAGTCAGCCGGTCGGCTCCGTCGATCACCTGCACCCGGGCGCAGTCGAGCAGCACCGCGCCGACCGCGGTCCCGTCGTCCGGGCCGAACGTGTCAAGGGTCAGCCCGGCCGGGGCCGGCCACCGCCCGGTCAACCACGGGTCGCCGGTGGGCCAGCCGCCCGGCGGCAGAAGCGCGGCGGCTTCCGGGTGCAGCCGGGTCGGGGTGCCGGCGGGCGCGTCGAGGCGGGCGGCGGGGGAGAGGTCGAGCAGGGCGTGCGCGGCCCAGACGAACCGGTGCCCGGGGTCGGCGGCCAGCCGGTAGTCGGCCACCACCACGCCGCCGGTGCCGGTGATCCGGCGGGTGAGGGTGAACGTCGGCCGTTCGATGACCGCGGTGCCGGGCCCGGCGCTGCGCCACGGCCGTGACCACACCTCGCCGTGGTCGGGCTCGCCGCGCACTGTGGGCAGGCACTCCTCCAGCCCACCGGCGTCGACGAACGCGTCGTCGGGGCGTACCTCGTGCCGGCCGGGTTCCGGGCCACGCCACAGCCACTCCCGGCCGCCGCCGCGCAGACTCGTCCACCGACCGCCGTGCGCGGCGTCGTACGCCACCCGCAGGGCCACCGGCCGCGCGCCGGTCACCACTCGGCGAAGGACCCGTCGGCGTGCTGCCAGACCGGGTTGCGCCAGGCGTGCGGCGTCTGGGCAGCCTTGCGGACTGCGGCCTCGTCGACGGTGATGCCCAGGCCGGGCCGGTCGAGGCGGGCGATGTGCCCGTCCACGAACCGGAACGGCTCCGGGTCGATCAGGTAGTCCAGCAACTCCGAGCCGGCGTTGTAGTGGATGCCGATGCTCTGCTCCTGGATCAGGAAGTTCGGCGTCGCGAAGGCCACCTGGAGGCTGGCCGCCAGGGAGATCGGGCCGAGCGGGCAGTGCGGGGCGAGCAGCGCGCCGTACGTCTCGGCCAGCGCGGCGATCCGGCGGACCTCGGAGATCCCGCCGGCGTGCGACAGGTCCGGTTGGACCACGGCGACCCCGGCCTGCAACGGGCCGAGGAACTCGTTGCGGCCGTAGAGCCGCTCGCCGGTGGCCACCGGGATCGGCGTGCTGGCGATGATGTCGCGCAGGTGGTGAGCCTGATCGGGCAGGACCGGCTCCTCCACGAAGAACGGACGCAGGGCGGCCAGCTCGGGCAGGACCCGGCGGACGGCGGCCATTCCGGCGCGACCGTGGAAGTCCACGGCGATGTCCCGGTCGGGGCCGAGCACCTCCCGGGCGGCGGCCACCCGGCCGACGACAGCGTCCACCTCGGCCGAGGTGGGGATCGGCGAGAGCCGCCCGCAGGCGTTCATCTTGACCCCGGTCAGGCCGGCGGCGACCTGGGCGGCGGCGGCGTCGGCCACCTCGCCGGGTTCGTCCCCGCCGATCCACGAGTAGATCCGTACCCGGTCGCGCACGTGCCCGCCGAGCAGCGCGTGCACGGGCGCGCCGTACGCCTGCCCTGCGATGTCCCAGAGCGCCTGGTCGAGGCCGGCGACCGCGCTGGAGAGGATCGGGCCGCCCCGGTAGAAGCCGCCCTTGGTGAGGACCTGCCAGTGCTGCTCGATGCGTAGCGGGTCCGCACCGATCAGATGTTCGGAGAGCACCTCGACCGCGCTGCGCACCACCTCGGCGCGGCCCTCGACCACCGGCTCACCCCACCCGACCAGCCCGTCGTCGGTCTCCACCCGGCAGAACAACCACCGTGGCGCGACCAGGAAGGTCTCGATCCGCTCGATCTTCACTGACTGCCCCTTCGTCCCCGTGCCTTCTCGACGTCGCGGACGGCCTTGTCCAGCAACTGACGCATCGCGGTCTCGGCCGCCGTCTCGTCCCGGTCGCGCAGCGCGTCGACCACCGCACGGTGGCTGGGCACCGGGTCGTCGTGCGCGGTGCCGCCGTGCACCAGCCGGTCCCGTTCGGCGAGCCCGGTCTCCATCACCACCTCCATCCGTTCCAGCAGTTCGTTGTGGGTGGCGGTGAGCAGCGCGCGGTGGAAGGCGAGGTCGGCGGCGATGGCGGCGGCGGGATCACCGTTGGCCTGGGCCATCTCGGCCAGTGCCTGGTCGAGGGCGGTCAGGTCGTCCTCGGTGGCACGGGTGGCGGCCAGCCGTGCGGCGGCCGGCTCGATGATGGCGCGCACCTCGTGCAGTTGATCGAGCAACCGCTGGTCGGTGCCCTCGGCGAACTGCCAACGGATCACGTCACCGTCGAGCAGGTTCCAGTCCGCACGGGGTCGGACGAAGGTGCCGCGCTTCTGTCGGGCGTCGACGATGCCCTTGGCCGAGAGGACCTTCAGCGCCTCGCGGAGCGCGGTGAGGCTGACGTCGAACTCCTCCTGCAACGCGACGATGTTCAGCGTCGCGCCGGCGGCGATCTCGCCGGTGAGGATGCGACGGGCGATCGCTTCGACGGTCTGCCCGTGGACGCCGCGGCGTGCGTACTGTGCCAATGCTCCTGGCCTTTTCGCTGGTCGGTATCGATCTCTCAGGCCGAGGCTTTCACCGCTGTCCAGCCACCGTCCACCACGAGGCTCGCCCCGGTGATGTAGGCGGCGTCCGGCGAGGCGAGGAAGGCGACAGTGGCGGCCACGTCGTCCGGTGTGCCGAAGCGCTTCGCGACGGTCTCCGCGATGCTGCGCTGACGGTCCTCTTCGGACACGTCCGCCCAGGCGGCGGTGAGGATCGGCCCGGGCAGCACGGTGTTGACCCGGACCTGCGGGCCGTACTCGACGGCGAGCTGGCGGCCGAGCGCGACCAGGCCGCCCTTGGCCGCTGCGTACGCGGGCCGGCCGGGCAGCCCGACCAGCGCGTGCACCGAGGAGATCAGCACCACCGCGCCGGAGCGTGCCCGCAGGTCGTCCAGGCAGGCGCGGACGCCGAGGAACGAGCCGGTGAGGCTGACGCCGAGCTGGTGGTCCCAGGACTGCCGGCTGGTCTCGTGCGCCGGGGCGACCCGCACTGCGTACGCGGTGTTGACCAGGATGTCGACCGGGCCGAGGCGGTCGCGTACTGCGCTCACGGCAGTCGTCCAGTCGGCCTCGTCGCTGACATCGCCCACTACGGACAGTGCGCGGTGACCGCGCGCGGTCAGTTCCTCGGCGAGGGGGGCCGGGTCGGCGACGTCGAGCAGCGCGACCGCTGCCCCCTCGGCGGCGAGTCGCCGGGCGATGGCCGTGCCGATCCCACCCATCGCACCGGTGACCAGCGCGTTCTTGCCCTCAAGCCGACGCATAGGCTGATCCACGTGACCCTCGCCTTGATCTCGTCTAATCATTAATTACGAAGATATCTTGACAGTCGGCGACGGCCGATGCAACCTTCTGGTCACAGCATTCACATGGACGACACATCACGTGGTGACGCTGAGTGTCGTAAAGGAAGGGATACCTCCGTGAGCGACTTCGACCCCGGTCGCCGGCGATTCCTTGGCCACCTTGGGCTCGCCGGCCTGGGCGCGCTCGGCGCCAGCTCGTTCCTCAGCGCGTGCGCCAGCTCCGCCAGCGGGCCGACCACGAGCAACGGCTCGGGCGCTGTCACCATCCAGTCCAACCTCTCCTCGCCGCAGGCCAAGGCGGCGATGGAGAAGCTGATCGAGACCTTCAACGCGCAGGGCAAGGGCACGGCGAGTCTCAACACGATCGCCTCGGAGACCTTCCGGACCCAGCTGCCGACCTACCTGACCTCGGCCAACCCGCCGGACCTCTACACCTGGTACGCGGGCTCGGTCGCCAACGACTACGCCAGCAAGAACCTGCTGCTGGACGTCTCCGAGGTGTGGAAGTCGCTGGGCGACTACCCCGAGTCGTTGCGCACCCTCTCCACCGACGCCAGCGGCAAGCAGATCTTCGTGCCCATGAACAACTACTGGTGGGGCTTCTTCTACCGCAAGTCCAACTTCGCCAAGTGGGGCGTGCAGGAGCCGAAGACCTGGACCGAGTTCCTGGCGCTGTGCGAGACGCTGAAGAGCAAGGGCATCCCGCCGATCGGCATCGGGCTCGGCGACACCCCGTGGGTGGCCTCGGCCTGGTTCGACTACCTGAACATCCGGATCAACGGCGCGCCGTTCCACCGCGAACTGCTCGCCGGCAAGCAGCGCTTCGACGACCCGAAGGTCAAGGCGGTCTTCACCCGCTGGCGCGAGGCCCTGCCCTACTTCGACCCCAAGGGCAAGGCGTACCCGTTCCAGGAGGCGACCACCGCGCTGCTGGCCGGCAAGACTGGCATGTTCCTGATCGGCACGTTCTTCGCCGACGCGGCGCCCAAGGACGCGCTCGGCGACCTGGACTTCTTCCGGTTCCCGATCATCGACCCGGCGGTGCCGCTGGCCGAGGAGGCCCCGACCGACGGCTTCTTCGCCAGCGCGAAGACCGCCAACCCGACCGGCACCAGGGCCCTGCTCAGCTACCTGGCCGGGGTCGAGGCCCAGGAGGCGTACGTCAAGGCCAGCTCCGGCATCGTGCTGCCGGCCAACCCCAAGGCCAAGGCGTCGGACTCGCCGCTGGTGGTCAAGGGCAAGGCGATGCTCGGCGAGGCCAAGGAGCTGACCCAGTTCTTCAACCGCGACTCCAGCGACGCACTCCAGCCGACCGCGGACACCGCGCTGACCAAGTTCATCGACAAGCCGGACCAGATCGACGCGATCCTGCGGGAGTGGCAGGCCGGCGCCGAGAAGGTCTTCAAGGGCTGACGTGACGGCAACGATCTCCACGACTTCGGTCACACCCACCCGGCGGCGGCGACGGTCGGCTCGACTGTCGCCGCTGCTGGTGGCGTTCGTCCTCGTGCCGTTCGCGGTCGAGAGCGTCTGGGTCTTCTGGCCGGCGATCCAGGGCTTCTGGTTCTCCCTCACCCGCTGGGACGGGATGACGCCGCCGACGTTCGTCGGCACCGACAACTACGTCGAGCTGGCCGGCGACGCCACCTTCCGGGGTGCATTGGTCAACACGGTGATCTGGTTGGTGCTCTTCGGCGGCCTCTCCGTGCTGGGCGGCTTCGGGATGGCGCTCGTCCTGCAGAAGGAGCGGCGCTGGGTCGGCTTCTACCGGGCCGCGTTGTTCACCCCTGTGGTGTTCTCGCTGGTGGTGACCGCGCTGGTCTGGCGGGTCTTCTACCAACCCGACGGGATCGCCGACACGCTGCTGCGGGCCGTCGGCCTGGAGCAGCTGATCCGGCCCTGGCTCGCCGACCCGCAGACCGCCCTGTACGCCGTGATCCTGCCCGCGCTGTGGCGGCAGATCGGGTACGTGATGGTGCTGTTCCTGGCCGGGTTGAAGGCGATCGACCCGGCGCTGCACGAGGCGGCCCGGATGGACGGCGCGAACGCCTGGCAGCGGCTACGGCACGTCACGATTCCCCAGCTCAAGGGGGTCAACGCCGTGGTGCTGTCGGTCATCGTGATCGACTCGCTGCGCTCGTTCGACATCGTCTGGTCGCTGACCAAAGGCGGGCCGTACCACTCGTCGGAGCTGCTCAGCACCTACATGTACTCGACAGCGTTCCAGAGCCTGCGGCTTGGCTACGCCTCGGCGATCGCTGTCGTGATCTTCGTGCTCGCGCTGGCCGTCATCCTCGGCTACCTGGTCCGCGCGTTCCGGGAGGAAGCGTCATGAACAAGCTCCGTACCGGGGCCTTCCACACCGGCATGATCCTGCTCTCGCTGCTCTGGCTGGGCCCGGTGCTCTGGGTGGTGGTGATGTCCACCCGGTCGTTCGACGACATCGCCGCGCACGGCGTGGGCAGCCTGCCCCGGTCGTTCACATTGGACACCTACCGGCAGGCGTGGACCGACGGCGGCGAGCTACGGGCGCTGATCAACAGCATGCTGGTCACCGTTCCGTCGGTGGCGCTGAGTCTGGGGTTGGCCGCGATGGCGGCGTTCGCGCTGAGTCGCTTCCGGATCCCCGGGCGGCGCACGATCCTGCTGCTGATGCTCGCCGGGAACCTGCTCCCACCGCAGATCCTGCTCATCCCGGTGGCAAAGTTCAGCGAGCTGACCGGCCTGTACGACACGCTCTGGGCGTTGATCGCGGTGCAGGTCGGCTTCGGGCTCGGCTTCTACACGTTCGTCCTGCACGGCTTCATGCGGGACCTGCCGGGCGAGATCCAGGAGGCGGCCACCATCGACGGTGCCGGCACCGCGCAGATCTTCACCAAGGTGATGCTGCCGCTGACCCGACCCGCGCTGGCCGCTCTCGGGGCGCTCTCCTTCACCTGGATCTTCAACGACCTGCTCTGGGCGATCACCGTGCTGCGTACCGATGACAACATGCCGGTCACCCCGGCGCTGCTCGCCCTCCAGGGCCAGTTCGTCTCGTCCTGGAACGTCATCGCCGCCGGTACGGTCATCGCGGCCGTGCCCACCGTCGCGGTGTTCCTCCGCTTCCAGCGGCACTTCGTCTCCGGCCTGGCCCTGGGAGCGGTCAAGTGACCGCCGAGGTCGGGCAGCGCTGGACGCTGCGCGGCACGCACACCGAGTACACAGTGACAGTGCCCGCGCACGGTCGCTGGCTGGAACTTGTCGCGTGGGGACCGCACGGCGTCTCCGACGGGCCCTCGCCGGTCGCCTACGACGGCCCGGTCCCCTTCCTCACGGCCGGGGACGCGGCCCCCATCGAGTACGCCACCGACGCCGACCGCCCGTTCACCGGCGTCGACCTGGTGATCGAAACCTCGAACGGGCAGCGCCGGGTGGGCTTCGTGCACACCGGCGCGCGGGCCGACGCCGACCAGCGGAAACTGGCCGTCGAGTTCGCCGACCCGGTCACCGGGCTGCGCGCCACGGTGCATTACCGGGTTCCCGTCGGCACCGACGTGGTGCAGCGGTGGGTCGAGCTGGCCAACGACGGCGCGGACGCGCTGCGGGTCGTCCGGGCCGGTTCGGGCGGCTTCTGCGTGCCGACGCCCCACGGCGCCCTGCTCAGCCACCAGTGGGGCCAGTGGGAGCAGGAATTCCAGCTCTCCCACGTCGAGCTGGGCCACGGGACGTTCCGCATCGGCAGCTCCCAGGGCGTACCCGGGCATCTGCACGTGCCCTGGCTGGCCGTGCGCGACACCGCCGAGCCGGCCGGTCCGGCGTGGGGGATGGCGCTGGCCTGGACCGGCTCGTGGGAGATCAGCGCCGAGCGGGACACCGGCGGCCTGACCCGGGTCCGGGTCGGCCGTCAGCTGGTCGACGGCCCGCTGGAACTGGCCGCGGGTGAGCGGTTGACCCTGCCGGTGGCCACCGGGGCCTACAGCCCGGACGGCCTGGACGGGCTGGCCCGGGTCTGGCACACCCACCAGCGGCTACTGGCCGGCGATCGGCTCACCCCCCGCCCGGTGCTCTACAACTCCTGGGAAGCGACCTACTTCGCCGTCGAGGCGCACAGTCAGCTCGCGCTCGCCCGGATCGCCGCCGACCTGGGCGTGGAGACGTTCGTCGTGGACGACGGCTGGTTCGTCGGCCGCGACGACGACACCGCCGGGCTGGGCGACTGGACGCCCGACCCGGCGAAGTTCCCGGCCGGGTTCGACGCCTTCATCGCCGACGTCCGCGCGCTCGGGCTGAACTTCGGGCTCTGGGTCGAGCCCGAGTGCGTCAACCCGAAGTCCTCCCTGTACGCCGAGCACCCGGACTGGGTCTACTCCGTCGACGGGCGACCGCTCACCCCGGTCCGCAACCAGTACCTGCTCGACCTGGGCCGGCCGGAGGTCGCCGAGTTCGTCCACTCGACCGTCGACGGCCTGCTGCGCCGGTACGACATCGACTACCTGAAGTGGGACTTCAACAGGCCGCGTACCGAGCCGGGTCGGTCCGGCGGGGTGGGCCCGCTCGACCTGGACGGCGCGCACGTCGCCAACCTGCACCGGATCTACGAGCGGTTGCGCACCGACCATCCCGGTGTGCTGATCGAGGCGTGCGCCGGCGGGGGCGCGCGGACCGATCTGGCGATGGCTGCCCGAGCCGACGTCTTCTGGCCCAGCGACAACACCGGCCCGCTGGACCGGCTGGCCATCCAGTACGGCTTCCTGCACGCCAACGCCCCACACCTGCTCAGCTCCTGGGTCACCGACGCGCCCGGCCTGTTCGACAACCGCCCCCGCTCGCTGGCGTTCCGATTCGTCCTGGCGATGGCCGGTGTGCTCGGCATCGGCGCGGACATCCGGGCGTGGACCCCCGCCGAGCGGGCCGAGGCGGCCGGCTGGATCGCCCGCTACAAGGAGATCCGGGACGTCGTCACGCACGGCGAGGTACAACTGATCGGTGGCCCTGACCAGGCCCGCTGTGCCGTGCAGTACTCAGCGCCGGACGAGAGCCGGGTGGTGGTGCTGGCCTGGCACACCGGCCGGCTCGACGGAGCCGGGCTGCTCCCGTCCCGCCCGGTCCGGTTGCCCCTGCGCGGCCTCGACCCGGTTGCCCGTTACTCGGACGGCGATCGGCACTACTCCGGCAGCCACCTCGCCACCGTCGGCCTGCCCGTGCAGTGGAGCGCGACCCACGACGCCGACCTCATCGTGCTGACCCGCGACTGAGATCGGAGCACCACCACCCCCACCCCCGAGGGACAGGAGTACCTCCATGCGCCTGAACCGACCGCTGACCGCTGCCCTGGCCGTGCTCGGCCTGGGCCTGGCCAGCCCGATGCCGGCGATGGCCGGCCCACCCCACGCCGACCCAGCACAGGCGGGCCATGGGCTGGGCCGCCCCGGTCACGCTCCGGCGGCCACCGGCGCCGAGGACCAGGGTGCGCCGACCTTCTTCAACAGCGGGCTCGCCCCGACGCCCTACCAGGGCTGGAACACCTACTTCGGCCTCGGTGGTGATCCCACCGAGGCCGAAGTACGGTCGGTCACCGACTACATGGTCCACAGTGGCCTACGGGACGCCGGCTACACCTACGTCTGGATCGACGGCAACTGGGCCGCACCCACCCCGCGCGACGAGGCCGGCAAACTGGTCGCCGACCCGGCCCGCTTCCCTGGCGGGATGGCCGCGCTCGCCGCGTACATCCACAGCAAGGGGATGAAGGCCGGTATATACACCGACGCCGGTCCGTACCTGCCGGGACAGTGTGGGCTCGGCAGCAACGGCCACTACCAGGCCGACGTCGCCCAGTTCGCCGGCTGGGGCTTCGACGCGCTGAAGGCCGACTGGCTCTGCGGCCGGGCCGCCGGCCTCGACCCGGAGACCACCTTCCGGGAGTTGGCCGAGGCGGTACGCCAGTCGCCCCGACCGATGCTGCTCAACATCTGCAACCCGGTCAGCTCGGACTGGGGAGGCGGCCCGTACACCCCGGAGCAGCTCTCCACCTGGAGCTACACGTACGCGCCCACCATCGCCGACTCCTGGCGGACCTATACGGACGTGGGGCTCACCGACCCGTCCCCGCAGTGGGCGTACCCGTGGGTGCTGCGCAACATGGACGTCAACGCGTACCACCCGGCGGCCACCGGGCCGGGGCACTACAACGACCCGGACTACCTGCTGCCGATGCGTCCGCTGCCCGACGGTGGGTACGAGTTGAGCCTGGACGAGTCCAAGACGCAGCTCGGCATGTGGGCCATCATGGCCGCGCCGCTGGTGATCGGCTCCGACCCGCGTGGCCTGCCGAAGGAGATGATCTCGGCGCTGACCAACCCGGAGATCATCGCGGTGGACCAGGACCCGCTGGTCCGGCAGGGCGTCAAGGTCGCCGACACCGGCACCGACGCGCAGGTGTGGAGCAAGGTGCTCGCCGGCTCCGGCAAGCGTGCGGTCGCGCTGCTCAACCGGCACGACACCGCCCAGCAGGTCACTGTGAACTTCGCCGACGTCGCCCTCGGCGGGTCGGTCAAGGTCCGTGACCTGTGGGCCCGAACCACTGTGGACGCTCAGCCGGGCAGCCCGGGTGTGCAGCCGTTCACCGGCTCGTACACCGTCGAGGTGCCGGCGCACGGGGTGGCCATGCTCGGTCTGACCGGCACCGACCAGGTCGCCGGCGCCGACCTCGGTGGCACTGCCAGCGCCAGCCCGGCCCTGGTCCGGGTGGACGACACCCACGCCACCGCCTTCGTCCGCGACGCTGCCGGCGCGCTGGCCGTCAACACCCGCACCGGTACGACGTGGGGCACGCACTGGACCTCCCTCGGCGGCCCGGTCGGCGGCCGGATCCTCGGCCAGCCGGCGGCGTACGGCTCCGCGGACGGGCGGCTCGACGTCTTCGTCCGCGGCACCGACAACGCCGCCTGGCAGCGCAGCTACGTGGCCGGCAGTTGGGGACCGTGGCGCAGCCTCGGTGGCACGCTGACCGACGCGCCGACGGTGGCCTGGACGAACCCGACGCAATGGACCCTCGTCGCCCGCGGCGCCGACGGCAAGCTCTGGTCGCGTACGCCGAACGCCGGCTGGACCGGCGTCGGGGCTCCCGGGAACCGGCCGTTCTACGGCCGGCCGAGCGCTGTCGTCGACGATGCCGGCGTGCTGCACGTGGCGGTCCGCAGCCGAACCGACGAGGTGTGGTGGAGCAGTCGTACCGGGACCACCTGGTCTGCCTGGACCAACCTGGGCGGCACCACCAGCGGCAGCCCGACCCTGCTCGCCACCTCCGGCCGGGTCTACCTGTTCGCGCTGGCCGCCGACAACCGGCTCTGGCAGCGCAACCTGGCCGACGGCGCCTGGGGCGGCTGGTTCCGACGCGGTGAGTTCGCCACCGACGCGTTCCGGGGCGCTCCCGGGTCCGCCGCCGGTGCCAACGGCAGCGCCTGGCTGGCGGTACGCGGCGTGGACGACCGGGTGCACCAGATCGTCCTCTGACGCGCAGGTGGCGGCGTTGTTTGAACGCTCGTCCGCG
>NZ_JBEZEH010000027.1:0-45207 GCF_040648775.1 Micromonospora sp. NPDC049089 | reverse complement strand
CAGACACGCCGCTCTTCCTATCTGTACCCCGTACCTGGGCCCGTCTCGGCCTCCGGCTGCCTTATCTGCCGCTGGGTAGACCCGGCCGGGGGTGACAACGCAAACGTTGTCACCGCCGGCTCAGCACGGTGCGCTGTGCTGTGCTGGTGGACGCTGATCCGTTGCTACGCCGGCTTCACGTTCCGGGGCCACTCCGCAGCCTCCGGGAGCAGGTCGAAGATGCGGTCCATGGAGTACGGCTGGTACGTCGTCTCGGACTCGGCGATCTTCTCCCAGTCCGAGTTGGTGAACTGGAACATCCACAGGGCGTCCAACTCGAAGTCACCGTGTCCTTCGGGAAGGTGTTCGAACTCCTGCTTCATGGCGTCGACATCGAGGCCCGCACTCGTCGTGTGGCTCACAAGGTGAGAGCGCGCTGCCTCGTCGAGCATCAGCAGCTCAGCGATGGTGTGTGGCACAGGCGTCACTCCCCTGGCCAGCAGGTCACACAGGTCGACGCAGGTCTGCGCGAGCCGAACAAAGAATTCTGGCGGCTGCGCGATCAACGAAGCCGGAAACGCGACCGCGGGACCTTCGATCCCCCACATGAGGCCATCCGCCTGATCAACAAGGACCTCCGCCATACCGCACAACGACTCGTAGAGAGCAGCAGCCCAGCGAGGGCCGACGCTCCACGAGGGACATACGCAGACTTCTTCGTCGTCGTCCGAGCTCTCCATCAGGCAGCGGCACGATCCGCCGGGACCGCACTGGCCGCTGCCGGCGTCATCACCTCGGCGTTCGGCATACGACGGACAGCCGTCGCAGTAGTCGCACCCATCGGCGGGACACTGCGCGGCGGGAAACAACCCCGCCCAATCGATCTTGCTGCCGTCCCTCGGCAGGTTGGGGACGTCGAGTTCGCTCACGAACCAGGTGGCGAGGAACTGCCGTTCATCGGTGACGTCGACGCGCTGTTGGGCTGCTTGGTCAAGCCCGGCTCGGACGCTTGCCGGAAGACTGAGCCAGAGGCCGGAGAAGTTCTCCTGCCCCTTGTCTGGAGAGTTCAACAGGTTACAAATGGCGACCGCCTGGTGTGGCCAATCGAGCGTCGCGATGGCATCCAGCTCGTTGCCGTTGCCTTTGTCGACGATTGCCATGACACGCGACTTGGTGGTGGTGTGTTGGGGCACGAAGGCGATTACTTCTCTGGGCACGACAGCTCCTCCCGAGCGCGCATGAGGGCACGCTGGGCTACGAAGTAGGAACAGAGGTCCGCGCTGGTTGTCCCGGTGCTTCCGTGGACTCCGCTTCGCGGGACATCAAACTAGCATGCCTGTCAATTGCAGGACCGACCCGCGAGCCAGAGCAGAGCCGATCGCTGAGGATCCGCATCTCACTCCCCGTCGGGTGGCGATCATTGCCGGCCGTGTCACCTGGCGTACCCAAATTCTGCAGGGGCCGGGCGGCGGCGAACAGCCACAAGAAGCTGCCTGACATGTTGTTCCATATCCGGCTATTGGCATGCCCGAGAGCGCATCACCCGGTCAGGGAGCGTCGACCCCGGAGAGGTCCGGGCCGATGTACGTCAGGGAGTAGGCGCCGAAGCCGGAGATCTGCTGCGACGCTAGCTACGGAGCCGCCCCGCGCGGCCCGGACAACGACGGATTGCCGACATGCAACCCGCCGTTGTTCGGCTCGGGAAGGCCGCCACTGATCGGTCGTCACGTCGGGACGACCGTCAGACGGCGGTGCGGGACCACTGCTGGTTGGTGCCGGAGTTGCACGAATACTGCTTGATGACCACTCCGTCCGCGGTCGCCGCGGCCGGCACGTCCACGCACTTGTTGCTGTGCCGTGCCCGGAGCTGGAAGTAGGCGCCGTTGGTGACCATCTGGAACTGCTGGTTGGCCCCGGTGCCGCAGGTGTACTGGACGAGCTCGGCGCCGTCGGCGGTCGACGCGCTCACCACGTCGAGGCACTTTCCGCTGTGCCGGCTGACGATGCGCCAGTAGCCGCTGCCGGCGTCCTGGAACTGCCACTGCTGCCACGCACCACCGCCGTACGTGTACTGGCCGACGCGGGCGCCGTTGGCGGTGTTCGGCTGCTGGACGTCCATGGCCTTGCCGCTGTGCCGCGCATCGATCCGGTAGAACGTTCCCGTCGATGGTGGGGGCGTTGTCGGGCCATCGCCGACGGTGTCGCCCCACGCGTACCGGATGCGGTCGGCGCCCGAGGTGTTGCGGACCGTCAGGTTGAGGTCGGTGCCGCTGCCGCTCAGCGCGAACATCGAGTACCAGTCGTAGCCGATGGTGCCGGTCTTGCCACCGAGGGCGGGCCAGTAGGTGCCACCCATCTGGTTGTCGCGCATGACCTGGGCCATGGCGCGGATGTAGCGCACGAAGTTGTCGGTGCTGCCCGCGTCGGCATAGTTGCGGCCGTCGTTCATGGGCGCGCCGAACTCGGTCGCTACCGCGCGGGAGGCGCAGTTGCCGAGGCGGGCCTGGATGTGGCTGCGGAAGGCGTCGTAGGTCATCGCGCCGTAGAAGAAGGCGTAGTAATGGAAGGACAGCAGTGTCGAGGTGAAGCGGCTGTCGTTGCAGATGTCGCGCAGGTCCTGGCTGAAGCCGGTGCCGCCGATCAGCACCCGGCTGGGCACCGCCGAGTAGTGGTAGGTGAGCCAGTTCGCGGCGACGTCGCGCCACTCCGCCGAGCTGTAGCCGTGCGGCTCGTTCATCGGCTCGAAGTAGACGTTGGTGTTCGTGCCGTAGGTGTTGGTCACGGTGGACCACATCGCGTTCCACGCGGCGAGGTTCGTGATCCTGCCGCCGGAGGCGGCGCCGTCCTCCCAGTAGGCGAGGATGACCTTGAAGCCGCGGGCGGTGGCCGCGTCGATGGCACCTCGGTACGCCTCCCACCAGGCCGTCCCCACCGTGTGGGTGTTGATGGGCAGTCGGACGGTGTTGACCCCCATGGTGGACGCCATGTCGTCGTACAGGGCGTTGGCCTTGGCCCGCACCGTCGCGTTGCTGTCGGACGCGCTCAGGCCCTGCACGACGAGGGGGACGGTTTTGAAGTTGTCACCCAACACGGCCCAGTTCATGCCGCGGAACTGGTTGGTGGCGGCGGTGGCCGGCGTCGACGCGACGGCGACCACGCCAACCATCGCCGTCAACGCGGCCACCAGGGCGGAGAGCACCCGTCGATGTAGTGCCACAGTCGAGACTCCTTGATCAGGGGCCAGCGTCAGCTGGTCACGCGGAAGGTGGCGTCGGCACGGCTCTGCGCGTCGGGGACCGGGTCGAGTCGCAGCAGGTAGGCGTAGTGCCGGACGTAGCGGTCCGGATGGCTGTAGGACTGAAACGAGGTCCACGAGGAGTTGGCGAGACCCGCGACCTGCCGGAAGGTGGAGTCGGCGGCGAAGGTGGCGGTGCCGTCGTTGGCCTCCAGTCGGAAGTCGTACCCGTAGTGGCGCAGGTAGTGGCCCGGGTAGTTGACCGACTGGATGGAGACGGTGCCGGAGCCGACGAGGCCGGGCACCAGCCGCCACTGGCCGTCCTGCGCCGGGCTGACGTTCGGGTCGACGCGGACGTCGTAGTCGTAGTGCCGCACGTACCGGTCCTGGAAGTTGTACGACTGGATCCGGTTGACAGCGGTGGCGGGCCAGCGGGCGAGCACCCGGCTCTGTTCGGCCGCGGTCAGGTTGAGGATCGAACCATGCCGTTTCTTGGTGCCACCCATCGAGTACGAGCCGGACGCTGGCAGTCGGTAGCTGCCCGGGCTCGACGGATCGGTGGTCAGGACCGGCAGGTAGCCGCGTCCGCTGGAGTACTGGTCGAGGTAGAGAACCCACTCGTTGCGGGCATTCATTTTCATCCACATCGGGCCCTCGACCTGCGCTCCGGTCAGCCCGATGCCGGAGAGGTTTCCGAGGCTCGTCCAGGTACCGAGGATGGAGTTGCTGCCTTCGATGCCGATCTGGCCGTCCCGGGAGGCCCGGACGTAGCGGTAGGCGCCGACGCCGGTTGGCACCTCGACGATCTGGGTGTCGATGATCTCCTGGTTTCCGGGCCGATCGATGTAGACCTGTGGCGTGGTGACGCTACGGAAGTTCGTCGTCCGCGCGTAGTAGATGCGGTGCTTGGTCGCCCCGTTGAGCGGGACGTTCGTCGCCCAGTACAGGACGTAGTCATTGGTGGCGGGGTTCCAGATCGCCTCCGGCGCCCAGGCGTTGCGTCCGCCCGGGATCGCGCCGGCAACGTTCAGCAGCCAGGGTGCCGACCAGTTGACCAGATCGGTGGACTCCCACACGACGAGGTTGCGGCTGCCGTTGTTGATCGCGGCCGACCAGTCCTGGCCGCAGCCGATGCACAGGTCGGTGGCGATGATCCAGTACCGGTCGCCGTTCGGTGAGCGGACCAGGGCGGGGTCGCGCACGCCGCGGGTGCCGACGGTGGACCGCAGCACCAGCCCACCGTTGTTGAGGTCGTTCCAGCGGAGGCCATCCGTGCTGTGAGCGAGGTAGATCTGCTGGTCGGTCGACGACTCGCCGGTGAAGTGCGCCATCAGGTAGCCGACGGTCGGGTCCAGCGCGGCCGCCTCCTTCGGTGTCGCCGCCGACCAGGTGGTGAACAGCAGACAAGCGGCGACCATGACCGCGCAGAGCCGGGCGAGGACTCTCGACATGTGTCTCTCTCCTTAGCGCAGGGGCTAACCAGTCAGCTACAGGGCCGGTACGACGGGACGGATGGTGCCGTCGGTGTTGAACTCCATCCGGTCGATGGCGGTCTCACGGTTGGTGCCGTTGCCGGCTGGGACAGCGAACCGGTGGTAGGCGATGTACCAGGTGTCACTGCCGGGAGCCCGGACCACGGAGTGGTGGCCGGTGCCCTTGATGCCCAGGTCGAGGCGCTTCTGCAGCACCACGCCGCGCTTCGTCCACGGCCCGAGGGGTGAGGAGCCGGTGGCGTAGGCGACCCGGTAGTCCTCGCTGCGCGTGTCGTTCTCCGACCACATGAAGTAGTACAGACCGTTGCGCTTGAACACGAACGGCGCCTCGTTGTAGCCCGACGGGGTGATGACCCGCGCCTGCGCCGCGTCGAAGGAGACCATGTCGGCGTTCAACCGCACCGCCCGCGCGACGCCCTGCCCCCAGTACAGGTAGGACCGCCCGTCGTCGTCGGTGAACACCATGGGGTCGATCGTCTGCCCGCCGGAGAACTGGTCGCTGCGGATCAGCGGCCGGCCCAGGGCGTCACGGAACGGCCCGGTGGGACTGTCGGCTACCGCCACGCCGAGCTGTTTGGCGGTGTTGCCGCTGGCCGCGCCACCGCTGAAGTACAGGTAATAGCGACCGTTGGCGCTGGCCACCGCCGGCGCCCAGGCCGAATTGTCCGCCCAGGACACGTCCGGTCCGTGGTCGAGGATCACGCCGTGGTCGGTCCAGGTGACCAGGTCGGTGGAGGAGAACGCCTTGTAGTAGGTGCCGACCCAACTCGCGTAGCCGTCGGTGGTCGGGTACAGGTAGTAACGGCCGTTGAACACGGCGATGTGCGGATCGGCGAAGAGGCCCGGGATCACCGGCCCCTTGGTGGTCCTGGGCGCCCACGGCGCGACGAGGCGGAAGGAGCTGTCCGCCCGGAAGGCGGCCGTGTCCTGGTAGGCGTCGAGCCAGAGGGCGAAGTCGCGGTGCCGGATCCGCCGGGTCGGGTAGTTGTACGAGGCGAGCGCCACCGAACCGCTGACCGAGCCCTCCACAGCGCAGAAGGTGGCGTCGGCCCGGAATGACGCGTCGCCGGTGTTCGGGTCGACCCGCAGCCGGTAGTCGCGGTGCCGCAGGAACAAGCCGGCCTTCGTCTGGAAGGAGTAGCAGGCCGGCGACGCCAGGCCGTTGACCACGGTGAAGGTGGCGTCGAGCTTGGTCTGGTTGGCGCTGCCGGAGGTCACCGGGTCGAGCTGTCCGAGGTAGTCGATGTGGCGTACGTACCGTCCGGCTTGGTTGACCGCCTCCAGCGAGACGGCGCCGGTCGGCAGTGTGGCGGCGTGCGCCGACCCGTCGGCCACCACCACGACAGCCGCGGCGGCCACGGCGGAGAGCACGAGGAGCGCACGTAGGCGGGCGGCGGATGCTGTCGGCAGCGATGCCGCTGTCCTGCGCCATGGAACCACCGCCCCAGCCCCTCTCGCAAGGTCATCTATGTTAGCGTTAACACATCCGGCAGTGTCCGGGCCAAGGCCGGGAGGCCCTGGCGACGGGTTCGGAGTCTCCGCATGCGGTGCCTCTGGCCGCGTCGCGACACAGGCACAATGTGTTCGGTTCGTTAAGTTCGCGTTGCGGACAAGTGTTAGCGATCGCATCCACGAGTGTCAAGGCATCGATCCTCGTGGCTCCCCCGGCACCTGGCGAAGCCGGTTGTCACGCTCGACCCGCACCCTGAGCGCCGTGATCCCCGAGCACCTCACGCACCTGCATGAGCGCGAAGCCGAGCAGGTTGAGCCCTCGCCAACGGGCCGCGTCGCCGGCGGCCGGATCGTCACGGTTCAGGCCGATACCCCAGATCCGGTCGAGAGGGCTGGCCTCCACCAGGACCCTCTGCCCGGTAGCCAGTAGAAATGCCCGGAGCGCCGGATTCTGGTCGAATTTCGCACGGTTGCCGGCCACCACGATCGCAAAGCGGTGTTCGCTCCAGGTCTGCTGATCGAAGCCCGCGACGCGTCCTCCCAACGCCTTGGCGGCATGGGGATGCGGCGCGGCAAGAATCTGTTCCGCCATCGCGCGGTCGCCGAACAGGGTGGCCTTGCGCCACATCATGAAATGCTCCGCGGTGGCGAATCGCCGCTTGTCGACTGTGAACGGGCTAGGCCACCACTGGCTCAGGCAACCTGATCCGACACCTCCGTCACGCTCGGGCTGGTGCCCCCAGAAGAACAGGAACCTGACCCGATGACCCTGCGCCTGCGCAGCGGCCAGATCCCCGACGCTACGAACGGATGCCAGCATGATGGCGAGTGTGCGGCACCGACGCTCCGCGTACCCCGCATTTTCGTCCGTGACGACCGGCTCCGCGCCGCCAGGCCGGCGCGCCCGGGTGGGCGGCGCACCGGGGACATCCGGAGCGCCGCGACTCGATTCCCCTCCGCCCGGTGACGAAGCATCGACAGACCGGGGTCGACCAGTCCTCGGATTACCATTCGGCCATGGACGACACCATCCGCGGCGTACGCATCAGACACGGTGGCCCGGCCGACGCACCTGCCGTGCTGGACATGCTCGACTCCGCGGTGGTCTGGATGAACGACCGCGGCAACACCGAGCAGTGGGGCACGACGTCGTTCTCGGAGAAGCCCGAGAGGGTCGAACAGGTCGACCGGTACCTGACCGAGAGCCTCCCGTACATCGCGGAGGTGGACGGGACGCCGGCCGCAGCCCTCGTGTTGGATTCGGGGCCCGACCCCCGGGTACCGATCTCGCCTGCGGCAGAACCGGAGCGGTTCGTCCGCCTCCTGGTCTCCGACCGACGATTCGCCGGCCGGAAACTCGGGTCGGCCCTGTTGGCGCACGCCGTCGAGGAAACCCGGCAAGCCGGCGTGCGACTGCTACGGGTCGACTGCTGGGCGGGCGGCGGTGGCGAGTTGGTGGCGTACTACGAGCGCCACGGGTTCACTCCCACCGAAACCTTCCTGGTTGGATCCTGGCCGGGGCAGGTGCTGGCCCAACGGGTCGACTGAGCCGCGCGCCCTCTGCCAGCGAGGGTGGGGCTGGAGCCATCGGAGCGATATTCGGGCGTCTCGCCGGGCTGCGTCCACTAGCGTCCCGCCTCATGGCGAACACCACAGTACGCACTGAACGCCTCGAGCTTCGCCCGGTGCGGGACGAGGACATCGACCGGATCCTGGAGTACCGCAACCTGCCGCAGGTCACACGCTGGCTACTCCGCACGCAGGTCGACCCCGCGTCCTTCCGCGCGGCATGGCGACGCGCGGCCGCGAACCCCGACGACCACAGCATGGCGGCCACCCTCGACGGCGTGGTGATCGGCACCGTCTCACTCGACGTCGTCGACGGCATGGGTCAACCCGGCATGCCACCACGGACCGAGGCCCACCTGGGCTACATCTTCGATCCGGCCTACGGCGGAAACGGGTACGCGACCGAGGCCGTGACCGCTGTGGTGGCGTACGCATTCGACCGGCTGGGCGTTCGGAGAATCACCGCCGGTTGCTTCGCGGACAACCTCGCCTCGGTGCGAATCCTCGAGAAGGTCGGCATGCGTCGTGAACAGCACGGCGTCGGCGATTCCTGGCACGCCGAACTGGGCTGGGTCGACGGCTACACCTACGCCCTCATCGCCGAGGCACGGCATCGAAAGGGACCACCGCCGGAGCACCCGGCCGCGTCCATGCCGGTGCCGCGAGCGCGGTGAACCTACAGCGTCACGGTTGGACGACCCGCGTGGCGGCGGCGAGGAGGCTAGCCGCTGGTGGACTCCAGCTGATCGAAGGCCAGGCTCCACCACGACTTCGGATCGGCGAACGCGGACGAGTCCACGCCCATCAGTTCCTCGCGGATGGCGGCGGCGCGGGCCGCGCGGGCCCGACCGCCCGGGTCCGTGGCGATGAGCCCTCCGAGCCGGTAGAGGAACTCGACGAACGCGGCGAAGGTCGCGTTGACCGCCTCGAAGTTGGGGGTCTCCAGGTCCAGCAACACGACGGCGCCGGTCAGCGCGTCGAGGCAGAAGAGCAGCTGCGGGTCCTCGGGCGAGCTGCCGAGGACGATGTGGATGCGCGGGCTGGCCTCGCCGATCTCGATCTTCAGCTTGGAGAACAACTCGATGCCGGACACGTCGACGTCGACGGTGAACAGGATCGGCACGTCGACCGGGATGGCCCCGAACGGCGGGAAGACCTCTGGCGTCAGCGGGCCGAGGACGTCGTCGAACCGGTCGACCGGGAAGTAGATCATCCCATCGGCGCCCCAGAGCGCCGTGAGCTCCTCATGTGTCGCGGTCAATCGTCCGCCTCCTCGTCATCGTCACCGGGCGTGGTGAGACCGTGCTCGTCGAGGAAGCCCCACCACTCGTCGTCGTCGAAGCCGATCTCGCCGTAACCGGCGCCGAAGACGTAGTAGGCGAGGAACGAGTCGAGGTCCGGCGCGACGTCGAGGAACATCTCACGCATGAACCACTCGTCGGTGGTCTCCGCCGGGAAGTACCAGACCGCACCGGTGTCGCGTCGCATCAGCAGCGGCTCGTCGCTCAGTGTGCCGATGACCAGCCACTCGGCGGGTTCGTCGGCGACGCCGGTGAACTCGGGCATCTGCTCGAGGTAGTACTGGATGTCGTCGAGATCCGCGACCGCGGGCAGGTCGAACGCGCCGGCCAGGATGCCGTTGGCGGTCTCCAGCAGCTCCCGGACCGGCTGCGGCAGCTCGGCGGGAATCTGGTCGGCCGGAGCGCCCTCATTGATCTGTGCCCACGCCAGCGTCGCCGGCTGGTCCGCTTCCAGGTCGGTACGCAGCTCCGCGATGAGCTCCCGCAGCTCGGGATTCAATCCACTACCTCTATTCGGATCGGTGTGCCGTCGGGCAGGTTCTTGATCTGCTGCCAGATTTGCCCGCCGACATCCCAGTTTGTCTGACCGTGCAGGAGCTTCAGATTACTAACGTCGTCGGCGCCGCCAAGTTGCAGCTCCCACACATGGTCCGGCTGCTGCTTGCGGAGCCGGGCGGCGAGGGCGTTCGCCATCTTCTTGTCGTGGGGCCAGTACTTGTCGAAGATCTTCTGCCGAATGCGCTTCTTGTAGTCGGCCGTGATCTTCTTGTCCCGAGCGACCGGGTTCGCCTGCTTGAACAGCTTGCCCTCGTCGCTGAGCTTCTTCAGCGCGTTCATCTTGCGGTCGAACTGTCCGCGCGCGTGGAACGGCTTGCGCTGCACCTTGATCGTGACCTCGGGCAGGCTGTTGTTGCGCACCACCGGCTTCGCGGCGGCCTTCTTCACCGCCGCCCGGACGCCCTTGCCGACCTTCGGCTTGGCCGCGCCGCCGCGTTTCTTCGAACTCTTCGGCGCCCTGCTAGGCATCCAGGAGCTCCTGGATCACCTGGTCGATCAACAGGCCCACGATCTCCCGCGTGATCATCTGGAAGATCGGAACCTCGGCCAGCGATGCGCCGAACGTGACGACGGCTGTGGCGATCGCCTGCGCCACGGCGAAGGCGAGGATCGCCAGCTGCACGATCACCTGGATCTTCAGCGCGAGCACGATCGCAGCCGCGATGATCAGGCCGGTGCCGATCAGCATCGCGGCCTGGGAGTAGTCCGAGAGGGTTCCGGGACCGCTCTCCGGGTTGGCCCACCACTTCTGGAACGCCTGCATCGACTCGCCCTGGTGCTGCGACCAGATCGCCGCCGCAGCCGTTCCGGCCTGCCCGGAGGCCTCGGCGACCGTGCCGGAGAAGTCCAACCAGGCCTGGCCCATCTCGAACAGCTTCTCCTCGTCGGCCTCAGGCCAGGTGTAGCCGATCCAGCTGAGTGCCGTGATCAGCTCGCCGGGCAGTTGGAGCCCCATGCCGTCACCCCAGCATTCCCTGGATGTCCCGCAGCGCGCCCACGGAGGCTTCCTCGACCGACTCGTAGTTGTCGGCCATCTTGGTCAGGTCGCTACCGGCCGAGCCGATCTCCTCGGCCGCGACGCCGATGCAGTCCAGGACCCAGGTGGACGCCTCCGTGTACGCGATGCCGATGAGCGAGCCGATGTCGTCGGCGCCCCACGGCTCGCCGTACCCCTGCATCTGCGCCTCGAAGCTCTCCAGCTGGCCGATGAAGCGTTCGGCGGCGCCGATGACCTCGTCGCCGCCGGACCGCAGCAGCGCCGGATCGACCTCGAAGCCGTTCACCGGGTGCCTCCTCGGGCCATCCGCTCCTGCGCGTCGGTGAGCGCCTGGAGGAACGCACCGAGCCGCGGCACGGCAGTGTCACGAACCTGTTCCAGCTGCTCGGTGAGCTGCGACAGGTCGCCGGAGGCCACGGCTGGGCCGCCGCGCATCGAGTCGATTGCCGCGTTCACGGCCTCGATCACGTGGTCGCAGACCTCGGCCGAGCCGAGCCGCATCATCCGTGGGTCCAGCGTCAGCGACTCCAACCGGCCATCAGCGCCGAACTCGGCGCGGACCTGCCCCTCGGCGGACTCACCGACCCGACGCAGGCGCGCGGCCTCCTCGTCCTCCGGCGCAGTGCCGGCGGCGCGCAACGCGCCGACCGTCGCGTCCAGCATGCGAGCGAACTCCCCGCTCGCCGGCTCATTCACCGACATGCGCCCTCCATCGATCGCCTCCAAGACAGTGGAAAGCGTAGTCAGATCCGGCAAATCGTGTAGTCCCGCGAGGCGGTGCCGCCCGACGTGCTCGTGCTGACCGAGACCGCGCTGGCGGCGGTGGGCCACCGGAGAGCGAAACGTTGTCTCAGGCGGTCGCCAGGCGGACCATGAACTGGCAGCCGTCCGGGGTGTTGCGCACCTCGACCCGACCGCCGTGCGCCTCCACCAGGCCATGGACGATGGCCAGGCCGAGCCCTCCGGACGCCCCACCGTCGCCGGGGCCGGGCGTACGGGCCGGTTCACCACGGAACGCGATGTCGAACAGGCGGGGAAGGTCGGCCGGGGGGATGCCGCCACAGGTGTCGGCGACCGACAGCCAGGCGTGGTCGTCCTCCCGGCCGGCTTCGATGCGTACGGTGCCGTCCTCCGGGGTGTAGCGGACCGCGTTGAGCAGCAGGTTGGCCACGACCCGGGCCAACTCCGGTTCGCTCGCGGCAACCGTGGGCCACCCCGACTCGCTGGCGATCAGCTTGATCCGGCGAGCGTCGGCCAACGGGGTGGTGCTGGCCAGCGCGTCCGAGACCACCTCTCCGAGCGGCACCGCCGTCAACGACAACCGCAACGCTCCCGCGTTGATCCGGGACAGCTCGAACAGGTCGTCGACGAGTCGCGTCATCCGGTCGGTCTCCAGTCGGATGCGTCGGTGGTACTCGTCGACAGTGTCCGGATCACGAACCACCCGGTCCTCCAGCGCCTCCGCCATGGCCCTCAGCCCGGCGAGCGGGGTCCGCAGGTCGTGGGAGACCCAGGCGACCAGGTCGCGCCGGCCCTTCTCCAGTTGCCGTTCCCGCTCCCGGGCCTGGTCGCGCCAGACCGCGGCGCGGGCCAGTCGCCGGCCGAAGTGCCCGCCGACGGCGAGGCTGACCACCGCTGCCGCCGCGACGGTGATCAGGACCACCTCAAGGTCGTGCGCGGAGAGGAACATCGCTTCCGCGACCGCCATCACCCCGACGGCGACGGCGACCACAGTGGTGGTGAGCAGCACGTTGAGGTGCACGGTGATCGAGCGGCGTCGCAGGGCGCGGAGCAGAACCGCCCCCGCGAGCCCGATGCCGAGTGCCGCGCCGAGGGCGATCGCGAAGATCAGGACGATGTCACGCACTGGCTGGCTCGTACCGGTAGCCGACGCCCCAGACGGTCACGATCCGCTGCGGATCGGCGGGGTTGGCCTCGATCTTCTCCCGCAGCCGGCGTACGTGCACTGTCACTGTGGAGTGGTCCCCGAAGTTCCAGCCCCAGACCTGCTCAAGGAGTTCGGCCCGGCTGAAGACCCGGGAGGGATGCCGCATGAGGTGGACGAGCAGGTCGAATTCGCGCAACGTCAGGGCCAGATCCGCACCGGCGAGGCCTGCGGTTCGGGAGGCCGTGTGCACCACCAGGTTGCCGTCGGTGAGCGCCTCCGGCCGCTCTGGTGGAATCCCACCGCCGGCGCGACGAAGCACCGAACGGACCCGCAGCACCAGTTCCCGGGGTGAGAAGGGCTTGGTCAGGTAGTCGTCCGCGCCGAGTTGCAGACCGAGGATCCGGTCGGCTTCGTCGCCGCGCGCGGTGAGCATGACGATCGGTACGCCGTCCGGCCGTACCCGCAGCGCCCGACACACCTCCAGGCCACTGATCAACGGCAGCATCAGGTCGAGCACGACCAGGTCTGGCGCCTGCCGCTCCACGGCCGCCAGTGCCGCCGCACCGTCCGCCGCGAGGCTCACCTGGAAGCCGTCGTTCTCAAGGTAACGACGGATGACGTCGCTCACGGTCTGATCGTCGTCGACCACCAGCACGCGCTGCGTCACGAGCCTTCCCCGTTCCGCCCCGTCAACGTCTCCCCCGGATGTCCATCGGCCCAGCCTAGCCACGCGGCAGACTATGCCCGGACCAGCAAACCTTGCGAGGTTCTTACGGCTGGACGCGGAAACCCGCCCGGGCGTACGTGGGGTCATACGGTGACCGGAATGCGGATCCTTGTCACCGGTGCGGCCGGGTTCATCGGCTCACACATCGCCGACCTGCTCAGCGACGACGGGCACGAGGTGGTGGCCGTTGACGCGCTCCTGCCCGAGGCGCACGCTGCGACGGCGCCGCCCTGGACCGAGCGGCACGACCTGGTGGTCGGCGACGTCCGCGACAACGAACTGCTGACCCGGCTCCTGACCGGGGTCGACGCGGTCTGCCATCAGGCAGCCATGGTCGGCCATGGCCTCGACCCCGCCGACGCCCCCCGGTACGCCGCGCACAACGACCTCGGCACGGCCACAGTCCTCGCGGCGATGCACACCGCCGGGGTGCGCCGACTGGTGCTGGCCAGCTCGATGGTGGTCTACGGCGAGGGCCGCTACCACTGCCCCACCCACGGCATCGTCCGGCCTGCTGACCGCCGGGTGGTCGACCTGGCCGAGGGCCGGTACGAGCCGACCTGCCCTCGGTGCGATCAAGCGCTCTCCCCCGGTCTCGTGCCCGAGGACGCGCCGCTGGAGCCGCACAGCACGTACGCCGCCACCAAGCTGGCCCAGGAACACCTCGCCGGCGCCTGGGCCCGGCAGACCGGCGGATCGGTCTGGGCCCTGCGCTATCACAACGTCTACGGTCCGCGAATGCCCCGCGACACCCCGTATTCGGGGGTCGCGTCGATCTTCCGCTCGGCCCTGGCCGCCGGACGACCGCCCCGGGTGCTGGAGGACGGCCGGCAACGGCGCGACTTCGTGCACGTGACCGACGTGGCCGCGGCCAATCTGCTGGCCCTCACGACACCGGCACCGGATCCCCTGACCCCGATCAACGTCTGCTCGGGCGAACCGCACACCGTCGGCGAATTGGCCCACGAGCTGGCGTCGGCGATGGGCGGGCCACCGCCGGTCACGGTCGGGGGCGGACGGGCGGCTGACGTACGGCACGTCGTGGCCGATCCGGCACGCGCCGTCCGGGTGCTTGGCTTCACCGCCCGGGTCGGCTTCGCCGCTGGCGTCGCCGACTTCACCAACGCGGTGATGCGGGATCCGGCATCGGTCACGACACGGTCCACAGCAGGTGGTTGACGGCGAGAGCCGTGGCGGCCTGGGCGGCCAACCACCACCGTCGGTGACCGTGGGGCAGGTGCGCGGTGGCGACCAGCATCCAGACGGCGAACGGTAGCCAGATCCGTTCGACCTCGGCCTTGCTGAGCCCGGACAGGTCCGCCGCGAGCACCGCCGCCGTCGCCGCGACGGGCAACCACACGGTGGGTCCGGCGCTGACGATCCGCTGCCGGAGTGTCGTGGCGAGCGGTGGGTGCGGTGCGTGGATCGACACGGCGGCCACCGCCCGGCGCAGCGCCGGCCCGACCACCGGGCCGGCCGAGAGCAGCAGGGCCGCGAGATTCGCCCAGACCCAGTAACCGTACGGACGCTCCGCCGCCCAACCCTGGTAGTAGCGACGCGCCACCAGGTGGTAGCCGTCCAGCCACCAGAAGCCGGCCAGGGTGAACACGGCGACGACGCCCGCGACCGCCGTCGCCGCGACCAGGAGCACTCCGAGTCGGTCCCGCGCCCGGAGCAGCACCACCGTCAACGCGAGCAGCCCGACCAGGACGAATCCGTACGACAGGTAGAGCGCGAAGCCGAGGAGCAACCCGCCCAGTGCGGCACCTGGTCGACCACCCACCGCCAGCAGCGCCAACCCGGCCGCGACCACCGCGGCGAAGATCCCGTCCGCGGACGCGCCCACCCAGACCGCCCCCGGCAGGAGCACCAGGAACGGCCACACCGCCCGCGCCGCGTCCTCGACGCCGAGTGCCCGCAGCGTCACCGGAACCGACACCGACACCGTGGCACCGAGCAGCACGCAGGCGAGCCCGGCGGCGGTCCCGCCGCCCAGGCCGATCCGCTCCAGCCAGACGAAGAACAGCAACGCCCCCGGTGGATGAGCGGCAGCGTGGGTGGACCACGAGTCGGGCTGGAAGTCGAGAATGCGGTCGGCGAAGCCGGACAGCATGATGCCGACGTCCGTCACCCGGGGCACCTCGTGCAGGTACTCGGCCTGCACTGTGAGCCGCTCGGTCAACCCCGCGGACCAGCCGTCCACCAGGGCCAGCGCCAGCGTCCAGAGCAGCGAGGCGAGATAGCCGACCGCCAGCAGCCGCGGCCACGACGTGTCGGTCGCCCAGCGCACGCCCCGCCAGACGAACAGCGCCGCGACGAGCAACGCGGCGGGGGTACCGGGGCCCAGATGGGGCTGCCAACTCGCGTAGAGCGGTGCCGCGTCGGCGTGCAGCCGTACGCCCTGATGGTTGAGAAGGGCGCCGACGGCGACAGCGACGGCGAGCACTGCCACCTCGACGCCGAGGACGATCAGGTCGGCGGACCGGGTTCGTCCCGGGCGGGTCATCATGGTCATGGTGACGGCCGACCTTACGGCCTCCCACCAGGCATTCGACTGCCCGAAGGCGATACGTCAGCGAGTCGTAAGATCCGTTGCCGTGTAAGCGATTCGTAAGGACGAACCACGGTCCCGACGACCGGTGGCGGGCCTAGCGTCGCCGGTATGCACACAACGATCGACGTGGTGCTGCCGTGTCTGGACGAGGCGGCCGCACTGCCTGCCGTACTGGGCGGGCTACCGCCCGGCTACCACGCCATCGTGGTCGACAACGGCTCCACCGACGGTTCACCGGTCGTCGCGGCCGAGCATGGGGCCCGTGTCGTCCACGAGCCGCGACGCGGGTACGGAGCGGCAGTGCACGCCGGCCTGCTGGCCGCGGAGGCGGATCTGGTCTGCGTGCTCGACGCGGACGGCTCGTTCGACCCGGCCGAGTTGCCCAGGCTCGTCTCGGCGGTGCACGACGGACGGGCCGATCTCGCCGTCGGGCGGCGTCGGCCGGTCTCGGCGGATGCCTGGCCATGGCATGCCCGAGCCGGGAACGCTGTGGTTGCCGCCCTGCTGCGGCGTCGCGGCGTGCCGGTGCACGACATCAGCCCGATCCGGGTGGCCCGCCGGGCGGCGCTGCTGGGCCTCGGTGTCGACGACCGCGCGTTCGGCTACCCCCTGGAGTTGCTGCTGCGCGCGGCCGGAGCGGGCTGGCGGATCCTCGAACTGGACGTCGCGTACGCGCCCCGCGCCGCCGGCACCAGTTCGAAGGTCTCCGGGTCGGTCCGGGGCACGCTGCGGGCGACCCGGGACTTCACCGGAGTGCTGCGCGCCGGTGGTGGCCGGTGAACGTCCTGCTCCTGGTCGCGAAGGCACCGGTCCCCGGGCAGGCCAAGACGCGCCTCTGCCCGCCCGCCGATCCCACCCAGGCGGCCCGGATCGCTGCGGCGTCGTTGTTGGACACCCTCGCGGCGGTGCGCGCCACCGCCTCGACCATTCCCGTGTTGGCACACACCGGTCGGTTCGCCGATGCCGAGTACAGCGCGGAGCTGACCGCCGCGTTGGCGGGTTGGCACCTGCTTCCGCAACGCGGCGACACGTTCGCCGACCGCCTCGCGAACGCCCACGCCGACACCGCTACGGCGTTTCCCAGCCGACCGGTGCTGCAGATCGGCATGGACACCCCGCAGATCGGGCCGGCCCTGCTCAGCGCCGCGCTGGACCTGCTCGCGGAACACGAGGCGGTGTTCGGGCCGGCGCTGGACGGCGGCTGGTGGGCGCTCGGGTTACGCGATTCGAGGTACGCGAGCGCGTTACGCGAGGTACCCATGTCGACCGACGACACCGGGCGCCGCACCCTCGCCGCGCTGCGCGGGCACGGCGTACGACCGGCGATCCTGCCCGTGCAGCGGGATGTCGACGACTGGTCGACGGCGTTGGCAGTCGCGGCCGACCTACCCGGCACCCGGTTCGCGGATGCCGTCGCGTCGGTGGGCGGCCATCTGCTGAGCGGACACCCCCGGTGAGTTCAACTGTCAGTCTCGACGGTTTCGCCGTGGTGCTGGGCAGACTCGGCGGGTGGTCCGCCGATCATGACGCCCACGGCACGCCGGTCGACCCGAAGCCAGCTACCCAACCCGACCACTGGTTGGTGCACACCGACGGGCGACGTGACCTGTTGCCGGTACGGCGATGGCACGGGCCGCCCGAGCCGGCCATCGAGTCCGTCGCCGCACGCTGCACCGGGCCCACGATCGATCTCGGCTGCGGCCCGGGGCGGGTGACGATGGCGCTCGCTCGCCGCGGCCTCGTCGCACTGGGGGTGGACATCTCCGCCGAGGCGGTACGTCTGACCCAGGGCCGAGGGGTGGTCGCCCTGCGACGCGACGTCTTCGAACCCCTTCCCGGGGAGGGGAGGTGGGCGCACGCCCTGCTCATCGACGGGAACATCGGCATCGGTGGCGACCCGGTCCGCTTGCTGCGCCGGTGCGGCACCCTGATCGCGGCCGACGGAACGCTGGTGGTCGAGGTGGAACCCCCGGGGGCCGGGCTGTGGCAGGGGAAGGCGTACGTCGTGTCCGGGCCGTCCGGCGATCGGGAGCCGCGCGGACCGGTGTTCCGCTGGGCGCGGGTCGGGTCGGAGGCGGTGGCCCGGTCCGCCGCCGCTGCCGGCCTGCGGGTCGTCGACCGTTTCCGGTTCGGTCCACGCTGGTTCGCCGAGTTGGCGCGCTCATGATCCGCCGGCCCCGCGTGCCCGTACCCGAGGACTTCACAGCGCCCTCGCACTCACCGCTGGTCGCCGCGCGGCTCGGTCTCTGGCTCGGGATGGCGTTCGGGCTGTGTTTCGGCACCGGGCTGCTGAGTCACTACATCCAGCACCCGCCAGGCTGGTTCACCTGGCCGACCCGGCCGGTCAACCTGTACCGGGTCACCCAGGGCGTGCACGTGCTCTCCGGTGTCGCCGCGATCCCGTTGCTGCTGGCCAAGCTGTGGAGCGTCTACCCCCGGCTGTTCGTCCGCCCGCCCCTACGTCAGCCGATCCGGTTGACCGCCCACACCCTCGAACGGATCTCCGTCCTGGTGCTGGTCTGCGCCGCGTTCTTCGAACTGGTCACGGGCCTGTTCAACGTCGCCCAGTCGTACCCGTGGGGATTCTTCTTCCCGACGGCGCACTACGCGGTCGCCTGGCTGGTGGCGGGCGCGATGCTGCTGCACGTCGCGGTGAAGCTCCCGATCGCACGCGCGGCGCTGCGCACACCACTGCGGCGCAGCAGAGCGGTGCGGGCTGCGACACCGGAGGCTGACGACCGGGACTCGTCCGAGCGACGGGCGTTCCTGCGTACCTCGGCGGGCGTCGCCGGCATCGCCGTGCTGGCCACCGCCGGGGTCACCGTGCCGTGGCTACGTCGGGTGTCGCCGCTGGCCTGGCGTTCCGCGTCCGGGCCGCAGGGCGTACCGATCAACCGTACGGCGGCTGCCGCGCACATCGCCGTTCCCCCGGACTGGCGACTGGAGGTCGTCTGGCCGGGCGGGCGGGGCAGCCTGTCCCTGGCCGACCTGGCGGCCCTGCCGCAACTGACGGCGGAACTGCCGATCGCCTGTGTCGAGGGCTGGAGCGCGTCGGCCCACTGGACCGGCGTGCCCGTCGTCGAGTTGCTGCGCTGGGCCGGCGCACCGACCGGCCGACCGGTTCGGGTCAGCTCACTGGAAACCGACGGTCTGTACGCGGCCAGCACACTCCCTGCGGCCCATGCCCGCGACCCGCTGACCCTGCTCGCTCTGCGGATCAACGGCGAGCAACTGTCTCCCGACCACGGCTACCCCTGCCGACTCATCGCGCCGAGCCGGCCGGGCGTCCTGCAGACCAAGTGGGTGGCAAAGCTGGAGGTGTTGCGGTGAGAACCGTCCGGCTGCTCCTTTTCGTGGTCGGTGCCGCGGCCACCGCGTACGGCGGTTGGTTGCTCCTCCCCCAGCTCGGCAGCGCCCTGCCGTGGCTGATCGGCGGCCCGGTGCTGCACGACGTCCTGGTGGCGCCGCTGGTCGGGCTGGTCGGACTGGCGCTGGGCCGACTGGTGAGGAACCGGTTGCGCCTGGCCTGGATCGCCGCGGGTCTGCTGGCCAGCGCCACGTTGCTGCTGATCGCTGTGCCCCTGCTGTGGCGGCCACCCTCGGCGCCGCCGAACCCGGGCCTACCGGACCGCGACTACCCGCTGGGGCTCGCTGTCGGGCTGGCTGTGCTCTGGGCCGCGATCGTGGTCGTCCTGGTCGTCGCCACCACTGTCGACAGACGTGTCGCGGGCCGACGAGCCGAGCGTCGCTGAGTCGGCCCCAGCCGTTCTTCACTGTTCGTCCAGGAGGGGTACACATGTCAGCAGGAGACCTCAGCACGACCGGTCGCCCGCCGATCGGCGTGATCGGCGGATCCGGGTTCTACGAGTTCCTCGACGACGTCGCCGAGGTCACCGTCGACACACCGTACGGGCCGCCGAGCGACACGCTGTCCGTCGGGAGTGTCGCCGAGCGGCCGGTGGTGTTCCTGCCACGCCACGGACGCCGGCACACCCTCCCCCCACACCGCATCAACTACCGGGCCAACCTGTGGGCGCTGCGCGCACTCGGCGTCCGCCAGGTGCTCGCACCGGGCGCCGTGGGCGGCCTGCGACCGGATCTGGGCCCGGGGACCCTCGTCGTACCGGACCAACTGGTCGACCGGACCAGCGGCCGGGAGCAGACCTACTACGACGGACAGCCGCGCGCGGACGGGAAGCCCTCCCCGGTCGTTCACGTTCCCTTCGCCGACCCCTACTGCCCGGTCGGACGAGCCACCGTCCTCGACGCCGCCCGAACCGCTGGTTGGCAGCCGGTCGACGGTGGAACGATGGTCGTCATCGAGGGGCCCCGGTTCTCCACCCGCGCCGAATCGCTGTGGTACGGCCGGCAGGGCTGGTCGGTCGTCGGCATGACCGGTCACCCGGAAGCGGTGTTGGCCCGCGAACTGGCACTGTGTTACACCGCGCTGTCCCTGGTGACCGACCTCGACTCGGGCGTGGAGGTCGGTCAGGGCGTGACTCAGCAGGAGGTGTTCACGGTCTTCGCCCGGAACATCGAGCGCCTGCGCCTCCTGCTCGGCGACGCGGTGCAGACGTTGCCGGAGGACCAGGGCGCCTGCCGGTGCGGACAGGCGCTGGCAGATACGCAGAAGTGACCGTCGTAAGAGTTCCGAAATGGTTCGCGAACAGTTCGACGGCGGCTGCGGCCGTACGCTGCGGTGATGGGAGAACGGATGTTCCGGTCGCCGGTGGTCCGAGCCGGTCTCGCCTGCGCTGTCGTCGTGTCGATGCTGGCCCTGTACTGGTTCCAGCCGTGGAAGCTCTTCACCGACACCTACGTCGACGAGGCCGTTCCCCGCGTCGCGACGACATCTGTCACCCCGACCCCGGTGTCCGCGAGCCCGGCCCCGGCGGCGTCGGCAGCCACCCCAACCCCTGCGGCGTCGGCAGCCAGGCCGGCGGCGAACGAGATCCTGACCGCCGGCGAGTTCGTCACCCATGAGCACCGGACGACCGGCAGTGCCGAGATCCACCGGCTCGCCGACGGGCGCCACCAGCTGGTCATCCGCAATTTGGACACGTCGAACGGCCCGGACCTGCGGGTGTGGCTGACCGACCAACCGGTCATCCGGGGCACGGCCGGCTGGCGGGTGTTCGACGACGGCGAATGGGTCGAGCTGGCCAAGCTCAAGGGAAACAAGGGCAACCAGGTGTACGAGCTACCGGCGTCGGTGGATCCAGGTGACTTCCGGAGCGTCTCCATCTGGTGCAAGCGGTTCGCGGTCTCCTTCGGCGCGGCCGATCTCACGAGCGCCTGACCGACAGGGCCGGCCCGCAACCTGCCGGACACGGCATTGACATCTTTCACTGCGCGATCTAGCGTCGGAACGAATCGATTCGACGCCGAGCCAGGTGCTACGGCACCGTCGGTCGAACGGTCTCGTGATGTTTGGGCGCACGAGGTGACCACTGTCGAACCGATTGCCGACTGGTCCCGCGCGGGCGGCGAGACCAGCGGCAGACACCTGCGTCGATGAGCCGGTCGGCCGTGGACCCCTTTCAACCAGTTCGTGCCGAATGGCGGGAGCCCCTTCATGACAAGACGTAGACCCATCCTTGGATTGCTCGCGACGGCGGCGGCCGTCGTCGTGACCGTGAGCGCAGGGGCACTGGCCGGTGGTCTGAGCACCACCGCGTCGGCCGCGGACATCGGAGCGGCCGCAGCGACCGCCGGGTGCGGCAAGGCGCCCGCGTTGACCAGCGGCCAGCGGTCCATTCAGAGCAACGGCCAGAACCGCAGCTTCATCCTGAGGATCCCCGACAACTACGACAGGAACCACCCCTACCGGTTGATCTTCGGGTTCCACTGGAACGGCGGCACCGCGAACGACGTCGACGGCGGCGGGTCCGACGGGGCGGCCTGGTCCTACTACGGGCTGCGGCAGCAGGCGAACAACAGCACGATCTTCGTCGCACCCCAGGGCAACGGGAACGGCTGGGCCAACCCCGGCGGCCAGGACGTCACCTTCGTCGACAACATGATCAGCCTGATCGAGGCCGATCTGTGTGTCGAGACCACCCAGCGCTTCGCGCTCGGTTTCAGCTACGGCGGGGGCATGAGCTACTCGCTGGCCTGTTCCCGGCCGGGTGTCTTCCGCGCTGTCGCGGTCTACTCCGGTGGGCAGCTCAGCGGGTGCAGCGGCGGCACCCAGCCGGTCGCGTACATGGGAATCCACGGCATCGGGGACTCGGTGCTCAACATCTCCGCCGGACGGTCCCTGCGTGACACGTTCGTCAGGAACAACGGGTGCACCGCCCAGAGCCCACCCGAACCGAGGGCGGGCAGTCTGACCCACATCACCACCACCTACTCCGGCTGCCGGTCCGGCTATCCGGTGGTCTGGGCAGCCTTCGACGGCGGGCACACCCCCGGCCCGGTGGACGGCGGCGGAGACAGCGGCGCCAGGACCTGGACCAAGGGCGAGGTGTGGAGGTTCTTCACCCAGTTCGGTGGCACCGATCCCACGTCGCCGCCGACCACCCCGCCGCCGACCACCCCGCCGCCGAGCGACACGTCGGCCCTGCGCAGCACGTCCTCCGGACGGTGCCTCGACGTCAACGGCGCCTCGCAAACCAATGGCGCGGCGGCGATCATCTGGGACTGCCACGGTCAGAGCAACCAGAGCTGGACCTCGACAGCCGCCCAGGAGCTGCGCGTCTTTGGCGGCAAGTGCCTCGACGTCAACGGCGCCAGCACCGCGAACGGCAGCTCGGTGATCATTTGGGACTGCAACGGCCAGTCCAACCAGAAGTGGCGGTTCAACGCCGACGGCTCGATCACCGGAGTTGGTTCGGGTCGCTGCCTGAACCTGGTCGGCAACGGCACGGCCAACGGCACGCGCGTGCAGATCTCCGACTGCACCGGCGCGGCCAACCAACGCTGGAGCCGGAGTTGAGCCCGACGAGGTTCCCGCAGAGGGGACCGGTCCAACGGATGTTCAACGACCCGCAGGGAGGCGCAACCGTGCCGCTTCGCAAACTCTCCGGCCCCTGGCTGGGGGCAGCCATGGCGGTCATGGTTCTGATCGCCGTCGGAATGTACGTTGTCACGACCGTCGCACCGGCGGCGGCGGCCACCACTGCCGGCTGCGGCAAGGCGCCCGGGTTGAACAGCGGCACCCACACCATCCAGAGCGGTGGGAAGAGCCGTAGTTTCATCCTTCGACTGCCGGACAGCTACAACAACACCTACGCCCACCGGCTGGCCTTCGGGTTCCACTGGCTGGGCGGCACCGCCAGTCAGGTCGCGTCGGGCGGAAGCGACGGTGCGGCGTGGGCCTACTACGGCATGCAGTCGCAGGCGAACAACAGCACCATCTTCGTCGCCCCGCAGGGCCTCAACAACGGCTGGGGCAACTCCAACGGTGAAGACGTCACCTTCACCGACGACATGATCCGCATGATCGACAACGCTCTCTGCGTCGACACCACACAACGCTTCTCGGTCGGGTTCAGCTACGGCGGCGCGATGAGCTACTCGTTGGCGTGTTCCCGACCGACGGTGTTCCGTGCGGTCGCGGCAATCGCGGCCCCGGGGGCGATCAGCGGATGCAGCGGCGGCACCGGCCCGGTCGCGTACCTGGGGATCCACGGCATCAACGACAACATCCCCAGCGGGCGGTCGCTGCGCGACAGGTTCGTCCGCAACAACGGATGCGCCGCACAGAGCCCGCCCGAGCCGAGGGCTGGCAGCCTGACCCACATCACCACCGCGTACTCCTGCCAGGCCGGATACCCGGTGCTCTGGGCCGCCTTCGACGGCGGCCACCAGCAGGGCCCGGTGGACGGTTGCGCCGGCTGTGAGAGCGGCGCGCGGAGCTGGGTCAAGCAGGAGGTCTGGAACTTCTTCGCCCAGTTCGGGTCCACAGTGCCGCCCACCACTCCCCCGCCGTCGACCCCACCGGCCGGCCAGCAGAACGTGCTGATCGCCAGCAGCCCGGCCAACCGGTGCATCGACATTCCCAACTCGAGCACGACGAACGGTGCTCGTCCGCAGCTGTGGGACTGTCACGGTGGCACCAACCAGCGTTGGACCTACACCGCCAACCGCACGCTGACCGTGTACGGCAACAAGTGCCTGGACGCCAGCGGAGCGGGCAGCAGCAACGGCACCGCGGTCATCATCTGGGACTGCAACGGCCAGGCCAACCAACAGTGGAACCTGAACTCCAACGGCACCATCACCGGCGCCCAGTCGGGGCTGTGCCTCGACGCCGTCGCATCCGGCACGGCCAACGGGACGCAACTTCACCTCTGGGCCTGCCACGGCGGCGCCAACCAGCAGTGGAGCAGGCGCAACTAGTACCGCGCGCCACGTCGGAGTACGCGCCGCCCGGGTCCTGTCCCGGGCGGCGCGTACACCGTCAGTCGGTGGCCGGGGCCGAGACGGAGACGTGCGCGGTGACGATCCGCCAGCCGACGGGCAGGCGTACCCAGGTCTGGGTCTGCCGCCCGGTCGTGGCGGTGCCGTCGTACCCGAACCGGGTTGTCACGACCGCCAGGTCCGGGCCGAACGTGGTGATGATCGGGTCGACCAGCCGGCGACCGGCCGGCAACGGTGGCTGCGCCGCGCGCCACTTGCGCTGCTCGTCCAGCCCGTACTGATGGTCGGCGAGGCCGAACCGTACGGTCCGCTCGGAGTCCCAGAAGTACCCGCAGATCAGGTCGGCGTCGCCAACTGCCAGCGCCTGTTCGTAGGCGGTGAAGGCCGCCGCCACCTCGGCGGCCACGTCCGTCCGGTCGATCTCCATGCGGTACGTCCCTTCGATCCGTTCGGTCAGGAACTTACCGGGCCGGTCGGGAGCCGTGACGCCCCCGACCGGGCCGGCCGGCTCACCCGCTCAGGGCCGACGTCCGCTGCTCCTCCGCTGACCGATCGGTGACCGGCCCGGCCCGACCCGGTTCCACGTCCGGCTCGACCTCCTCCGGGCCGGGATCGCGGGGCGTGGGGCGGCCCAGCGCGAAGACCACACAGATCACCGCGACGAAGAGGTAGCCGAGCGCCACCTGGCCGTTGGCGTTCCACTCGATCCGTTCGCCGTGGATCAACCCGATGAACGACAACAGCGCACCGGAGCCGGCGAAGATCGCGGCCCGAACGAACCGCTTGTCGATGATGAAGACCACCACCGCGCCGAGCACCAGGCCGGCGAGGATCGCGCCCTGACCCAGCACCAGAAGCCCGTCGTAGATCACGCCAGCGCCGTTGAGCGCATCGTCGCCGACCGCCGCGGCGGTGGTGCCCGCCGCTGCCAGAGCGTTGTCGATCTGCCCGGTCGCCCAGGCGGCGATGTTCGGAATCAGCGCCGCGACCACTGCGGCGGCGTGCGCCCTGGGGGTCGCCTGGAACGCCTGCGCCCCGATCAGCAACCCGATGTAGAGCAGAATCGGCACGATCGCCGCCGTCGGGAAGATCGCGCCGAGCAGCCCGAACATGCCGAGGAAGCAGAGCAACGCGATCACCACACCGGTCGCCATCGAGTAACCGCTGCGTCCACCCGCGGCCTTCCAACCCGGGTGACCGACATAGACGGCCGGTGGGAACGGCGAGCCGAGCGCGGCCCCGATCACCGCACCCGCGCCATCGGCGAGCAGCACGCTGCGCAGGTTGTAGTTGTCTCCCGCGGTGGCCGCGCTCTCCACGTTCGTCATTCCCTCGGTGAAGTTGTAGACACCGAGGGGGATCGCCGTCGCCAGCAGAGGCGCCATGTCGGCCAGCCCGGTGAAGAGCAGGTCCAGCTTGAACGAGGGTACGGCGATCGCGATGTCCCGGGCGGCGGCCGTGACGTCCGGCACCGACATGGCACCGCCGGCCCAGCCGATCGCGGTACCGAGCAGCAGTGCGGCGAGCCCGATCGGGAAGTTGAACGGCAACTTCACGTCGGTCAACAACCCGATCAGCAGCAGCGCGAGGACCGGCAGGGCGACCCAGGCCATCCGCCACATCTGCCCGGCGGGGTTCATCGAGATGAACGTGATGGAGATTCCCGCAAGGGTGCCGAGCAGCGCGGCCCGTGGCGCGTACCGGCGGATGTAGGGCCCGACGAACGCGCCGATCAGCACGATCACGCCGATGATGAAGGCCCACGCCAGCCCGGCCTCCCAGGCCCGCACCGGATCCTGGGTGCGCAGGTAGATGGGGAGCATGATGACGAAGATGACGATGAACATGTGCGGCACGCTCGGCCCGTACGGCAGGGCCGTCACGTCGGTGCGGTTCTCCCGTCGAGCCAGCCGGCGGGCCAGGTAGGTGTAGTAGATGTTCCCGGCGACCAGGGCGATGCCCAGTGCCGGCAGGATGGTGCCGAACACCTCCCCCTCGGGGAGGTTCACCACGGCGAGGCAGAGCCCGGTCAGGGTGAGCACGTTGACAAGGACGTTGACGCCGAATCCGAAGAACGCGTTGGTGTCGCCGCGGACCCAGTACGGCAGCGCGACGCTTGTGGGTTTGGTCGAGACCATGACTGCTCCCGGTCAGGAGGAGGGCTGCAACACGGGGGTGGCGGGTAGCGCGGCGCGTACCTGCGCCGAGTCGGCGACCCAGCCGAAAATGCCGCCCTGGGCGACGATCATGTCGAGGCCGACCCGGTGGAATTCCGGGAAGTAGGACCCGACGCAGTCGGCGAGCACGAGGCACTCGTACCCGCGGTCGTTGGCTTCCCGGACGGTGGTGTGCACGCAGACCTCGGTGGTGACCCCGGTGACCAGGAGGCTACGAACACCCCGCTCGGCGAGCAGGACGTCCAGGTGGGTGGCGTGGAAGGCACCCTTGCCGGGCTTGTCGATGACCGGCTCGTCGGGCAGCGGCCTCAGCTCGTCGATGATGTCGTGGCCGTACTCGCCCCGGACGAGGATGCGACCCTTGGGTCCGGGATCACCGATCCGCCTGCTCGGCGCACCGCGGCTGAGCTTGGCCGGCGGACAGTCGGACAGGTCGGGCAGGTGCCCCTCGCGGGTGTGCACGACACTCAGGCCGACGGCGCGGGCGGCGGCCAGCAGCGCCGCGAGCGGTGCGATGGTGCGGCGCAACTGGCCGACGTCGTTGCCCAGGCTCTCACCGAACCCGCCGGGCTCCAGAAAGTCGCGCTGCATGTCGATGACGAGCAGAGCCGTGGTCGAGATGTCGAAGGCGTACGGGCCGGGCCGCGCCGCCGCGATGGTCACCATGGGCACCTCACTCGGCCGTGGCGGCGATGACGTCGTCGGATGTGGTGACGCAGCCGAAGACGCCGCCCTGCATGGTGACCATGTGCAGTGCCGCGTCGTGGTTGGCCTTGTCGGTGGCGCCGGTGCAGTCGGAGAGGATGAGGCACTCGTACCCCCGGTCGTTCGCCTCGCGCATCGTGGTGTGCACGCAGACGTCGGTGGTGATGCCGGTGAGGATCAGGTGGGTGATGCCCCTGCTGCGGAGCACCAGGTCGAGGTTCGTCGCGTAGAAGGCACCCTTGCCGGGCTTGTCGATGATCACTTCGCCGGCCACCGGGGCCACTTCCGGCACGATCTCCCAGCCCGGCTCGCCCCGGACCAGGATCCGGCCGGCCGGGCCGGGCGCGCCGATTTCGGCGCCGATGCGCGCCGAACGCCACAGCTTGTTCGCCGGCAGGTCGGACAACTGCGGGTCGTGTCCCTCCCGGGTGTGCACGACAAGCATCCCGAGCGATCGCGCGTGCTCGAGCAGCCGGGCAGTGGCCGGCAGGCCGGCCCGGGTGAGGCCGATGTCGTAACCCATCGCGTCGACGTAGCCGCCCGGCCCGCAGAAGTCGGTCTGCCAGTCGATGCAGAGCAGTGCGGTACGCGCGGTGTCCGCCACGCCGTCGTAGGGCCACGGGTAGGGGTTGGCCGTTACCGGCCCGATGCTGCCCATCCTCTCGCCTCCTGTCGTGATCGCTGATGCTGGCGCGTCAGCGCCGGGCGGCGGATCGCCGGTAGGCCCGCCACCCTCCGCTGGCGCTGATGTCCTCGGCCGGCGGGCCCGCCGCGTACGCTTCGCAGAGGAAACCGAGCACGTCACGTCCGTCGTGCAGCTGGACCCAGCCGAGCGAGAGGGGTGCTGGCACTCCGGCCAGCAACCCACCGAGAGCCGCGCTGGGCAGCCGCCACAGCTCGACCTCGATCGGGTGACCGTTCGCCCCGTCCGGGCCGATCCGGACCAGGCCTGGCAGCCCTTCGCCATCGGGCGTGTCCATCCGGTACAGCCGGTAGAGCGGCGCGGTGCGGGCGGTACCGGCGAGGACCGCGCCGCGCCCGAGCAGCTCGCCGTTGCGGGATTCGCCGGTCAGGTGCCGGCCGACCACGGCGACAAGCAGTTCAGCCGAGCGCTGGGGAGGCGGCGGGCTCGCCTCGACCATCTGGGCCGACGGCCCGCCCTCGGTGACCGCGGCGGCCAGCCTGGCCAGGGTGGTGTCGCTGAACGCCGGGCCGACCAGGGTCAGGCTTGCCGGGCGGCCGGAGCTGGTGAACCCGTTGGGTACGGTCACCGCGGCCAGGTCGAGCAGATTCGCGAACTGGGTGTAGCGGCCGAGCATCGCGTTGCGCCCGATCGGATCCTCGGCGATCTCGTCGAGCGTGAAGGTGGTGCCGACGGTGGGCACCACCAGCACGTCGACGTCCTGCCAGAGCTGGTCGACCTGGGCTCGCAGTTCGCGCAGGCGGTGCTGACCGCGGAAGGCGTCGATCGCGTCGTAACGACGCCCGGTCTCCAGTACGGCACGGGTCACCTCGAAGACCGACTCGGGGTGCGACCGCAGGAAGCCGTCCAGGGCGACGAGCCGCTCGGCCACCCACGGCCCCCGGTAGAGCAGGTCGCCCGCCTCGAAGAAGGCACCGAGCGGCACCGACCGACGGGACCCGACGAAAGTGTGCAGGCGTTCCACCCCTGCCGCGAACCGGGCCTGCTGGCCGCTGTCGCCGAAGAACTCCAGGTCCTCCGCCCGCGGCACCCCGAGGCGGAGCGTCCCCGGCAGGCGGGGAACCACCCGCTCGGCCGGGAATGGACGCCCCCAGGGGTCGGCCGAGGTGACCGCCCGGGCGGCGTGCAGCACGTCGAGGGCGCCAGCCACGTCGGAGGTGAAGACCGACACGCAGTCCAGTGAGCGGCAGGCGGGCACCACGCCGGCCGTACTGAGCAGACCCCGGGTGGGCTTGAGGCCGACGATCCCGTTGAGCGCCGCCGGCACCCGACCGGAGCCGGCGGTGTCCGTACCCAGGGCGAAGCTGACCTGGCCCGCAGCTACGGCGACCGCCGAGCCGGAGCTGGAACCCCCGGAGATGAGGCCGCCGCCGAACACGCTCTGGCAACTGCCGTACGGCGAGCGGGCGCCGGTCAGACCGGTGGCGAACTGGTCGAGGTTGGTCTTGCCGACAAGCAGCGCGCCGGCGTCGAGGAGTCGCCGCACCACTGGCGCGTCCTCGACGGCCTCGTACCCGAAGTCGGGGCAGCCCGCCGTGGTGACCATGCCGGCCACGTCGATGTTGTCCTTCACCGCGAACGGGATCCCGTACAGCGGCAGCGCGGGATCGCCGTAGCGGCTCAGCGACTCGGCGCGCTCACGCAGACGATCGGCCGGGACGGTGCTGATCCAGACCGGTCCGTCGTCGCGCCCGGCGAGCCCGTCCAGGACTCGCTCGGCCTGGTCCGCCGGGGTCAGGCTGCCCTCACGGTACGCCGACCGAAGCTCCGAAATGGACCCTACTCGCTCTGGCATACTGTCGATTGTCGACTGTTCTGTTACAGGAACCCGCGCGTCACGTAACGACACCATGACGGCGCGTGGCCCCGACTCCGCCGGGCCACGGCCGACCTCCGGCTAGCCCAGATACGAGCGAGCGCCGTGCCCGGAGAGCACTGTGAGTACCTCTTCCGGGTCTCCCCCGGCGACAGCCTCGAACAACCGCTCATGCCGGTGGACACCGTCCAGCGGCTGCGCCAGTTCCGCCTCCCGGCGCAGGTTGATCGCCATGTAGAGCTGAAGCTTCACCAGGATCGAGCCGTACACAGCGGAAAGCTGACGGTTACCGGCGAGCGCCACAAGCGCGACGTGGAACTCCCGGTGCGACTCGGCGACCGCCATCCGGTCGCCGGCCCGGGTCGCCTCCCTCAACTGGTCCAGCGTCGCCCGCAGTCCGGCGAGGTCACTCTCCCTGGCGACCGGGATCCCCGCCCGTACCGAGAAGCGTTCCAGCACGTCACGCAGCTCGTACAGCTCCCGCACGTCGCGGTCCGACAGGGTGGCGACCCGAACACCGCGCCGGGGCACGTGCTCGACCAGCCCCTGCTGGGCCAGCAGCCGCAGCGCCTCCCGCAACGGAGCCCGGCTGATCCCCAGCCGCCGGGTCAACTGCTCCTCCACCAGGCGCTCGCCCGGGTCACTCTTGCCGCTGAGGATTTCCCGGGTCAGCCGAGAGACGGCGAGGTCCACCAGGCTGACGCTCTCCAGCTCACCATCCACCGTCGATGCGGCCACGTCGTCCACGCCGATGAGTCTGCCACCTGCCGCCGGACACTCCGGCCCCACCCGCAAACGCCTGACCACGGCGTCAGGCGACGCAGAACTCGTTGCCCTCAGGGTCGAGCATGACGACGTGCCCGAGGACATCGCCGTAGCACTCCTCGCGGACCACAGTCGCGCCGGCGGCAACCAGTTCGGGCACCCTCTGCCGGATCAGCCGGGCGCGCTCGACCATGTCGCCGGAGTCAGGCCCAGCCACCCGGATGTCGATGTGCATGCGATTCTTGGCGGACTTGCCTTCGGGGACCTTGAGGAAGCCGATGGCCGGGCCCCGACCGTCCGGGTCGACGATGGACGCGTTGTCGGGCTCGTCGAAACCGGGTTCCTTGACATAGCCGAGGGCCAACGCCCAGAAGGCAGCGATCCGTTGGGGATCATCGGCGTCGCATCCCAGGGTCCAGAGAGTGGCCATCGAGCCAACGTACGCGAGTTGTGACACCGTGTCACCAGCAGGCCGGGCGGCAGCGTCGGCGTGGGTACGACGGTGGCTCAGTGGCCACGGAACGCCTCCTCCAACCACCACGATCCGCGCGCGGCGCTGACCTTGGCGTCGATCACCAACGGTTGGGTACGGGGACCAGCGAGCCAGTGGCGTACCGGTTCGAGGTCGTCGACGGTCCGGACGGTCAACCCGTCGCAGCCGTAGCCACCGGCGATCGCGGCCAGGTCGGTCTCGGGGAAGGTGACCGTCTCCAACGGGTGCCCGTCCGGGCCGAAGTGGTGCACCTCCGCCCCGTACGCCGCGTCGTCGTAGATCACCACGAGCAGGGGTAGCGCCAGCCGGACGGCGGTGACCAGTTCGGTGGCGGACATGACGAAGCCACCGTCGCCGACCGCGGCGACGGTGAGCCGGTCCGGGCGGGCGACCGCCGCGCCGAGCGCGCTGGCCAGCCCGAGCCCGACCGACTGGAACGCCTGGGTGAAACAGAATCCGGCCACGTCCGGCACGTCGAGCCACATCGACGGGTAGCCCATGAAGTTGCCGGAGTCGACCACCACCGTCCGGTCGGCCGGCAGCAGGTCGTCCAGGGCGGTCGAGAGCGTCCTCGGGTCGATCGTCGCCGGGGCACCGCCGCCCTCATCCTGGTACGGAACGGTCCGCCACCGGCCGTGGTCGCGGATCCGCTGTGCCAGCTCCGGCGTACGCCACCCGCCGGTCCGCGCGCCCCCGGGCCCGCTGGAGCCGACGCCCAGCCGGGCGAGCAACGCCTCGGCGACCGCCGTCACCTCGCCGGCCACCGCCAGGTCGACCGGGCGGTTGACCCCGAACGCGGCCGGGTCGCGGTCGACCTGGACGACGACGGCGGCGGGCGGGATCAGTTCGCCGTGCCGGGTGGTCCACATGTTCAGCGTGCTGCCCCAGGCGACGACCAGATCCGCCCCGCCGATCAGCTCGGCGGCGAGCGGGGTGGCGAAGCCGCCGGCCACGTCGAGGTTCCACGGGTTCCCGGCGAACAGCCCCTTCGCCGCGGCCGAGACCGCGAGCAACGCGCCGCACGCGTCGGCGAGCCGGATCAGCGGCTCCCGGGCCGAGCGTGCGCCCCTACCGGCGATGAACACCGGTCGGCGGGCAGCCTGGAGCGCGGCCAGCAACGGCTCGATCTGCGGGGCGGTGACCGGGGTCGGCGCGGCCGCGGGGACCGGGCCGGACCATGGTTCGGTCACTGCTTGCTGCACCTCCAACGGGAGGCCCAGCACCACTGTCGCGCCCCGGGCGGCGGCCCGGTAGGCCGCGCCCGCGTCCTCGGCCGCGTGCGTCGCGCGTACCCGGTGGAAGTCGGCCCCGACCGAGGCGGCGAGTGCCGGCAGGTCGATGAAGAAGTTCGACAGCGGCGCGGTCGCCTCCGGGGCCAGGACCACCATCGGGGTACGGCTCTTCGCCGCCTCGGTGAGGCCGGTCAGCGCGTTGGTGACGCCGGGGCCCTGGTGCACCGAGAGCAGCCCCACCGTCCCGGCGGTGCGGGCGTACCCGTCTGCCATGCTCGCCGCGCCGCCCTCGTGGGCCGCCGCCACGAACCGGGCGCCGGCCGCGACGAGCGCGTTCGTGACATGGAAGTTGCCACTGCCGACCACCCCGAAGACGTGCCGTGCGCCGTGTCCGTACAGGACCCGCCCGACCACCTCGGCTACCCGCATCGGTGGTCCGGCCTACCGTTCGACCAGCGCGAGGACCCGGCACGGGCTGCCCGACCCGGAGACGATGGGCAGCGGCCCGGCGATCACCACCGCGCCGGTCGCCGGCAACTGCGCCAGGTTACGGAGCTGGGTCAGGCCGTACTTGTCCTGGCCCAGCAGGAACGAGTGGCACGGGAACGGCGGGTCGAACGAGTGCGCGGCGCCCGCGTCGGTCCCGACCGTCTCCACCCCGACGCCCTGGATGGGTGACTCCTCGGCCAGCCAGCGGGCGCACTCCACGGAGATGCCCGGGGTACGCCCGGCGTTGGCGTACCGCTCCGGGTCGTCGCCGTACGCGTCCCAGCCGGTGCGGTAGAGCAGCCAGCCACCGCTGGGCAGGGCGCCATGTTCCGCCTCCCATGCCTTGACGTGCTCGACCTCGAGCAGGAAGTCGGGATTCTCGGCGGCGTCGGCGGCGTGGTCGATCACCACCGCCGGGGCGATCAACTGGCTCACCGGAACCTGCGACACGTCCGCGCCCTGTTGACCGGTGACCCAGTGCACCGGGGCGTCGAAGTGGGTGCCGGTGTGCTCACCGGTGGAGAAGTTGTTCCAGTACCAGGCCGGACCCCTGTCGTCGTACCGGCTGATCTCGCTGAGCTGAAACGGCCAGGTCTGGCCGAACTGCTCGGGCAGACCCAGGATCGGGGTCTGGTCCGAGAGCGGAGCGGTGAGGTCGACAACCTGGATCCGGCCGCTGGAGAGAGCGGCGACAAACTCCTGCAGCACCGTCATGCGGCGACGGTACACCCGCTCATACTCCAGATAGGACCGGCGCCCACAAGCCCGTTCCTCCCGTGTCGGACCGGGGCGGTCACTCGGCGGGCAGGTACCCCACGTCGGAGCCACAACACTGTTGATCTAGCTCCTGACGTGCCGTCGGCGTCGCGTCGACGTCTAGGCTGCTTGGGTGACCGACGCCGACCTGGTGACGAACGAGGAGCGACTGAGACGTATCGAGGCGATCACCGACGCCGCCCTGTCGGGGCTCAACATCGCCGAGTTGCTCGACGAGCTCCTTGAGCGGGTCCGGGACCTGCTCAAGGTCGACACCGCCACCATTCTGCTGCTCGACGACCACACCGGCGAGCTCGTCGCGACCGCGGCCAAGGGCCTGGAGGAGGAGGTGCGCCGCGGTTTCCGCATCCGGGTCGGGCGCGGCTTCGCCGGCCGAGTGGCAGCGACACGCGCCCCGGTCACGATCGACAACGTGACGCCCGACGACGTGGTGAATCCGATCCTGCTCGCCACGGGCATACGTGCCCTGCTGGGCGTGCCCATGCTCGTCAACGGCAACCTCGTCGGCGTACTGCACGTCGGCTCTCTGGCCCTGCGGCGGTTCGGTCCCGACGACGTGCGGCTGCTGCAGCTCGTTGCCGATCGCGCCGGCCTGGCAGGGCAGGCCCGAGCACAGGTTCTCGACCGGCAGGCGGCGCTGGCCCTGCAACGCAGCCTGCTACCCGGCCGGCTGCCCGACATCCCCGGCCTGGACCTGGCCGCCCGGTACGTGCCCGGCCACGACCTCGGCATCGGCGGCGACTGGTACGACGTCTTCACGTTGCCGTCGGGCTGGCTGGGTGCCGTCATCGGTGATGTCTCCGGCCACGGGCTGCCGTCCGCCGTCGTCATGGGACGCATCCGCAGCGCGCTACGCGCCTACGCTCTCGATTCCGACGATCCCGCCACGGCGCTGACCTCCCTCGACCGCAAGATCCACCACTTCGAGGCGGGCAGCCTCACCACCGCCGTCTACGCCCTGATCGCACCCGACCGCACGACTGTGCACCTCTCCTCCGCAGGCCATCTGCCACCGCTGCTGGCCGTCCCCGGCCACCCCACCCGGCCTGTCAACCTGGCGGTGGACCGCCCACTCGGTGTGGGTCGACCAACAGTCGACCGCCGCACCACCGTTCTGGACCTACCGCCGGGTGCGGCGCTCGTCCTCTACACCGACGGACTGGTCGAACGCCGCAGCGAAGTGATCGACACCGGCATCGAGCGTCTCGCCGGCGCGGTGCAGTCGGGGCCAGCCGAGGCGTTGTGCGACCACATCATGATCACGACCGCGGAGGAGCGTCCCAACGACGACATCGCTCTGCTGGTCATCCGCCGTCTGAGCCACTGAACGTCATCGCCTCGCCCCACCAGTTCGTCGGCACCGACCTGGCCACCGCCTTGCACGGCGTCACCGCGTCGTTGCGCCGAGTAGGCCAAGCGTCGCTCAACCAGCTCCGGTTTGTCGGCAATAGACAGGGGTACCAGCGTCGCAGTGCTTCGGACGGGGACCCGGGGCGACACGTCCGCCATCGCTCAGGTCCAGGAGGCAGTCAATGCGAGCAATGGTCTACCGCGGTCCGTACCGCCTGCGGGTCCAGGAGAAGGACCGTCCCGCCATCGAACATCCCAACGACGCGATCATCAAGGTGACCCGAGCGGCGATCTGCGGGTCCGACCTGCACCTTTACCACGGAATGATGCCCGACACCCGGGTCGGGATGACCTTCGGTCACGAGTTCGTCGGCGTGGTCGACGAGGTCGGTCCGTCGGTGCGCAACGTCCAGCCGGGTGACCGGGTGATGGTTCCCTTCAACGTCTACTGCGGGTCGTGCTTCTTCTGCGCCCGAGGGCTGTTCAGCAACTGCCACAACGTCAACCCCAACGCCACAGCCGTCGGCGGCATCTACGGCTACTCGCACACCTGCGGCGGCTACGACGGCGGTCAGGCCGAGTACGTCCGGGTGCCGTTCGCCGACATCGGCCCGAGCCTGATCCCCGAGTGGATGGACGACGACGACGCCGTCCTGCTCACCGACGCGCTCGCCACCGGTTACTTCGGCGCGCAGCTCGGTGACATCGTCGAGGGTGACGTGGTCGTGGTCTTCGGCGCCGGACCCGTGGGCCTGTACGCCGCGAAGTCGGCCTGGCTGATGGGCGCCGGCCGGGTCATCGTCATCGACCACCTCGACTACCGGCTGGAGAAGGCGGCGTCGTTCGCCCACGCCGAGACCTACAACTTCGGCGAGTACGACGACATCGTCGTGCACCTGAAGAAGATCACCGACCACCTGGGCGCCGACGTGGCCATCGACGCCGTCGGCGCGGAGGCGGACGGCAACCTCCTCCAGCACGTCACCGCCGCGAAGCTGAAACTGCAGGGTGGCTCCCCGGTCGCCCTCAACTGGGCGATCGACGCGGTACGCAAGGGCGGCAACGTCTCGGTGATGGGCGCGTACGGGCCGATGTTCAGCGCGGTCAAGTTCGGTGACGCGCTGAACAAGGGCCTGACCCTGCGGATGAACCAGTGCCCGGTGAAGCGGCAGTGGCCGCGCCTGTTCGAGCACATCCGCAACGGCTACCTCAAGCCCAGCGACATCGTGACCCACCGGATTCCGCTGGAGCACATCGCCGAGGCGTACCACATCTTCTCCGCCAAGCTCGACGGCTGCATCAAGCCGCTGATCGTTCCGAACCCCGCCTGACCTGATCGGGAGCCCGACATGGCCTACACAGCAGACAAGCCGAAACTCGCCGAGTCCAGCGACGAGTTGCGTGCCCGGATCCCTGGCTGGGGTGTCGACCTGGACCCGAAGGACCGACCCTCGGTGCCGCAGGAGCGGTTCGACCCGACCCTCAACGGTGCGCACTGGGAGTTCCCCGAGCGGCAGCCTGAGAAGTGGCCGAGGGAGCGGTCGATCGAGCACAAGTTCCTCACCCCGGTGTTCGGTACCTCGTGCCCGCCCAGAGGCCTGTCCGGGGTGATCCGTCGGTACTCCTACCGCAGGTACAGCGAGGGACGGGCCGCCCACTGGCTGCTCCTGCTCGCTGCCGACCGGGTGGACGCGGTCGAGGGCGCCTTGGCGTCGTTCCTGACCCGCCACCCTGACAATCCGATCACCGAAACTGGTGTCCTGAGCGAGTTCACGCACCACGGGCTCTCGTCCCGGCTGAGCGGCAACCGGGTCGACCGCGTCCACCATCCGCTCGACCCGGTCCTCGTCGCCGCGCCCTGGGTGCTGGCCGCGGGGGTCGCCTACCTGGCCCTCCGCCGGGTCGCCGGCCGCGCAAGGAACTAAGCCGGCCTCTGCGGTGGAGCCGCGCCGAGACACTTTCCCTGGCGGCACCGAACATCGAACGCCCCACTTCAACCCACCTGCGCGCCACGAGTGGAGGTGGGGGTGTCGCGCGACGCGGACGGCAACCCGGCCAGGATCAGCAGGGGGTCAGCTGCCAAGTCACCTTCGTCACGTTGACCGGTATATACAGGTTTCCCCCGGTCCCGCCGGCAGGAGCGCAATTCGTGAAGGGAATCGACGAGCCGAAAGTGAACCCGGATATCACGGCGTCGCGGCCCGTGCCGTTGTAGAAGTTGAACCCCTGGATGCTGCCGGTCCACTCGCTGTTGGTCGTCAGAGACGGCGTCTCCACGGGACCTTGCGGCGGGTGATTCCAGTTGGGCCAGATGCAGAGCATGCCCTGCGGGCAGTTCCCGGACCCCCAGCTTTGTATCGACACTCCGGGTGCTGCCGCCGAGGCGGCGGGGGCCGTGGCGAGCACGCCTGCGACGGACGCGGCGATGGCGATGGATTTCAGCAGCACGGTTCACCTGGTTTCATAGATACCGGTAGATGCGGAATTTAAACTACCGGCGGAAATTTGACAGGTCAACCACTTGAACCGACGTAGTCCGGGCGGGACGCTGCACGTCCTCGATCTCGGCCGCTGGCTGTGCCGTCAGACCAGTCGGCGGCGGACCCACCAGAGGGAGAACAGGGACAGCGCGACGGTCAGCGCGAACAGCGCGCCGAACTCCCGCCATTGCAGGTCCCAGAACTTCGAGCCGGGCACGTAGCTCACCTTCAGGCTGAGGTTCTGCTTCCCCAGCCAACTCTGGCACGCCTCGCGCCCACCGGACGCCCTCGGCCCGCACTGGGTCATATCGGCCGGACCAGTGAACTCCGCTCCGGTCGAGGTGATCGTGGTGCTCGACACGATCCAGTCACCCCTGCGGTCGGGCTCGACATGGACCGTCATCCGCCCTGTGTCAGGGCTCATCGAGATCCCGTAATCACCGTCGAACTGCAGGGGGCTGACCGTGGTGACCGGCTGAGCCAGCCAGGGGCGCACCACGAACGGCGCGGCGATCTGCAGGCTGACCACCACCAGCAGGGTCACCGCCATCGCGGCGAGAGTCCGCCGCAGCAGCAGCCCGGTGGCGACACCCACCACGAAGGCCAGCGTGGCATAGCCGATCGGCACAATCCCCCGGGCCGCGAACACCAGCGGGTTCATGCGGTCCGCCGAGGCCCCGTCGATCGGCTGCGCCCACTCGGTCAGCACCAGGCTGAGCAGGCCGGCGCCGAGCGCGGCGGCACCGCAGCCGGCCGCCAGTTTGACCAGCAGCCAGCGGCCGCGGCTGACGGACTGGCTGAAGACCATGCGGTACGTGCCGGACTCCAACTCCCGGGCCACCAGCGGCGCGCCCCAGAAGATGCCCACCAGGGCGGGCAGCAGGTACAGGGTCCCGATGGCGGCGATGTGGAACTCACTCGCCCAACCCCGTTGCAACGCCTGCAGGAACGCCTCGCCGGCGGCACGACAGGCATCGCCCTGGCAGCCGGTGTATCCGGTCTGCGTGGCCAGCTCCGTGACCTCGGACCAGGTCAGCGCCAGACCGCCCAGGAGCACCAGCAACAGGGTGCCGGTGGCCAGGGCCGGGGTGCGGAACTGCCGCCACGTCATCCAGATCATCGCTGTCCCTCCAGAATCCGACCCGTGCCCTCGCCGGTGGCACCGCTCATGTACGCCAGCACGATGTCCTCCAGGTCCAGCCGGTCGACCTGCCAGGACGGGTCGACGATCGGCGCTGTGCTGCGCACCACCAGGGTCGACTGCACCTCGGTGTGACTCTGCTCGACCACAGCTCGCCCGGCGCCCAGCTCGGCGGTGTCGCGCCGCCGCCCGACCAGACGGTGGTGGGTGGCGAGCAGGTCGTCCACGTCGCCGGCCACCCGCACCCGGGAGGCGACCAGCACGATCAGGTGGTCGCAGACCCGTTCCAGGTCGGCGACCAGATGCGAGGACATCACGATGCTCATGCCCTGCTCGGCGGTCAGCTCCATCAGCCCCTGCAGGAAACCGCGCCGGGCGAGCGGGTCGAGTGCCGCCACCGGCTCGTCGAGCAGCAGCAGGCTGGGACGCTTCGCCGCGGCGATGGTCAGGGCCAGTTGGGCGCGCTGGCCACCGGAGAGCTTGCCCGCCTTCTGTGCCGGGTCCAGGCCGACCTGGGCGATGCGCCGCTCGGCGAGGGCAGCGTCCCAGGACGGGTTGAGGTGCGCGCCCATCCGCAGGTGGTCGGCGACGGTCAGGCCGGCGTAGACCGGGGTGTCCTGCGCCACGAACCCGACCCGCGGCGACCCGCTAACCGGCCGCGCGCCGAGCACCTCGATCCGCCCCGCGGTCGGATCGAGCAGCCCGCAGGCCAGTTGCAGCAGCGTGGACTTACCGGCGCCGTTCGGCCCGACCAGGCCCACGACGTGGCCGGCCGGAATGTCCAGAGTGCAATCCTTCAGTGCGGAGCGCCGCCCGTACCACTTGGTCAGACCGTCCGCCAACAGGGCACTAGTCATCCTCGGACCTCCGAAAATGCCCGAAAGCTGCTGAGGAAGAGCGCCTCGATGCTCTCGTCGTCCAGGCCCGCCTCCCGTGCCTCGGTCAGCCAGCGGGCCAGGCCCTGCCGCAGCGGCTCATGCTTGCTCAGCGAATCGCCGACCAGCGAGCGGGTGACGAACGTGCCCAGCCCGGGCCGAGCGGTGACCAAGCCCTCGTACTCCAACTCGCGGTACGCCTTGGACACCGTGTTCGGGTTGATGGCGACCCGGGCCACCACCTCCTTCACTGTGGGCAGCTTGTCGCCCTCGTTCAGGACTCCGAGCCGGAGCGCGTGCCGTACCTGTCGGATGAGCTGCATGTACGGCGCGACCCCGGACCGCGCGTCCAGGTGAAACTCGATCACCTCGCCACCCCATTTCACTAGTTGCCTAGCACAATAGGGCCATGGCAGGCCTGTCCGCCAGTAGATGACGCTTCTCGCACCACGGATCCCGAGGCGACCACCCGTCCAGTCACCGGGCGCGGCGTGGGCCGGTCAGTCCTGGAGGCCGCCCTAGCGGCTCTCTTCGTCGAGCAGTGGTTCAAGTTGGCGAAGCAGGGTCGCCCGGTTGACGTTGGGGGGCAGCTCGATCCGCAGGCTGATGTTCGCCCCCTCGACCGTCAACACCGCCGGCTTCTGGTGGTTGCGCAGGCGCCAATTGCGTATCGCGGCAACCAACGACTCCGCCTGTGGCTGCAGCGTGGCCAGGGTGGCGAGATTCGCCAACACCGCGATCCCCTCGATCGCCACGGTGATCGCACCGCTGTCGCGAACACCCTCGTAGGGCAGATCGAGTTCCTCGATCACTTCAGCAGGTAGCAGTAGCTTGACGCTGGTCACGTCTTCCCTCTCACGAGTGAGGCGATCCGCTCCTGCACGGCTGGGTCCAACTCGCGCAGCGTGGCTGAGGCGACCCCGCCGCTGAAGTAGCCCTGCACGTGATGGATCCCCAGCCGGAAGATCTCGTAGAGACTGACCGGGGCGTCATCGTCGAAGCCCTCGACGATGACCGTCCTCGGCTGCCCGGTCTGCCCCTGGTCGCTGGCGTATCGAGCGACGCGCGCCACGAGTGCGAGTTCCTCCAACGCCATAGGGTGGTGCAGGATCGCCCGGTCGACCTTGATCTGGGTGAGCGGAAGCTCGGCCATACGCGCCAGCGATGCGTAACCCACTCCGAAGTCGTCGACTGCGAAGCTGATCCGGAGTTCTCGCGCGAGTGTGGTCAGCCGGTTGTGGAAGTAGACCAAGGGCTCCTGCGGCCATCGCTCGCCCGGCTCCGGTGTGATCGGATCCTGCTCGGAGATCTCCAACGTCAAGGTTCGCGGATGCAACCCTGCCTCGGCGAGCGCTTTGCTCACCTGGTTGAGGTACGCGTCGCTGAGCAGCGAGCGGACCGCCACGTTGACCGACAACGGCTTGGTGCCCTGCCATCCTGACGCCGCGTCGGCCTCGGCATAGGAGTGGATCGCCTTGGCCGCGAGGATCGCGTCACGCTCGACGACGAAACGGTCACCCCAGTCGTGGGCCATGCGCAATGCGGACAAGGGAGCGCGCCGCTCGCGGTCGTTGCGGCGGGCCAGGGCCTCGAAACTCTGCACGCTGACCCCGGTGGCGCGTTGGTCCAGCTCGACGACCGGCTGAAACACCATGATCATCGAATCGATCAGCTGTTGGTAGAGGCCGAAGGCATCCTCATACAGCTTGAGCGGAAGTCGACCGAAGGAGGTACGCAGGGCGGTCAGGACGGTCATCTCCGACTGCAACGGATCGGCCACCGGATCGGACTCCCAGACCGCACGGAGCATGACGGCCAGCGGTTCGCCCATGTCCAGCTGGGTGAGTGCCGGATCGACCACGGCAAGGTTGAGGGTGCGGTCGCTGGCGAACGCGAGAGGCACGCAGAGCATCCGGCGACCGACCCCGTGCGAGACGACAAACCCTGGCGTCGCCCTCGGATGCTTCACCCTGTCGACGGCAGCGGTCTCCAGCATCGGCGACAGGCTGTCCTTGTCGAACCGCGCCGTCCGGTCCACCACGGCGAAGCTGTTGCCCGTGAACTCGACGACCGCGACCGATTCCGCGTCGAGTGCCTGCCGGATGAGTTCGACACGTCCGTCGCGTTCGCTCTGCTGAGACTGGTGCGGGGAACGGACGTCAGCACGGAAGATCCGGTCCAGCAGCTGCCGGATCGAGCTCGTCTGGTCTTCGAGCGGGTTGAGGCAGGGGCGCGAGACGCCCGGGTTCGCCGGGCTGTTGAGCGCTTGGCGGTCGTGGCGGGACATCGGCGGTTGGGTCAGCACCGTGGTCGCCCCGTAGACGTGCGCCGAGTGCACCGGCGGTGGATCCATGCCCTGCTCGGCGACGAACGTCGCCATCTGCGCGAACGACACCCGTCCGGCCTCGTCACCCGCCCCGCCGCGCAGCGCCCGCAAGACATGGTGCGTCAGTGTCCCGTGGCGATGCTCGGCGCTCTCCCGGGTCACCGATCCGCTGGGGCAGGCGAGCAGCGCGTTGTGCCGTGGTCGGTCCACCGCCTCCGCGTACGACTGCAGAACCTTGATGTTGCGTCGGTCGGCATCGGCGTACACGCCTGCATGGCAGCAGTCGAGCACCAGGAACGAGGCACCGGCGAAGGCATCGAAGATGTCCCGTTTCAGAAAGGACATCCGTAACCCGTTGTCGGGTTCGCGGGCAAGCGTTTCCGGGTCAAGGTCGGCCGTGACCAGATAGGCGTCGAGCTGATCACTCCATCGCGGAACGAGGGTATGGCCGGCGAAGTAGACGAACAGAACGTCCGACGGCGCCGCGCGGAGGGCCACGTCACGCAGGAACAGCTTGATCTCGCGCCAGGTGGCGTCGCGACCGACGAACATTTGTACCGCACCGTCGTCGAAGGTGCCGATGTCCTGGTCCAACAACACATCCCGCAGGGCCAGAGCATCACTTTCGGCGTATCGAAGCGGTGGCAGTTGGACGTCGCGGCCGCACTGGTCGACCCCGATCAGGACTGCCCAACGTCTGCTCGACGCCATCAACCCCCCAGGGCGCTCGCTGCGGTGACAGTGTGAGTTCAGGTCGGTGCCGCGAGTGACACTATCGGCATCGCGGTACAGACGGCGCCCTGAGCAATCAGTCAGATTGTTGTCACGGCATCAGCCCGGACCGATCCGAACCCGCCCGAGCAGTGACCCGGCGGCCCTGCCTCGCCCTTTGGGCAGAGCACCTGATCGAACAGCGATGGTGCGCGCACACGTCACCGGATGCGGCTACGTGAGCACATCGCTACTATGGGTCAGCTATCCAGAGGGAAGGGGCCGTACCCGCGTGCGAAGTCCCGTCATCGGCACCACGCCAACGTCCGGGCCAGGCCGATCCGCGCCACTTGTGGCCGCTCGGCTGCACAGGCTTATCCGACGGCTGGTGCTGATCGCGGCTGCCGCCGGGGCCGGTTTCGTCGTGGCCGCCCTGTTCCAGGGGCCGGCCGCCGCCGACGGGCTGCGCGACGGGTCTGGTGACGAGCCCCATCGCATAGTCGGCGGTCTGGTCGAGTCGGTCGCGCAGCTCACGGTCGCCGAGCGCCCCCGCGACGTCCGCCAGGCACCCCCGGGTGCCGACGAAAGACGCCGCGACGGGCTTCGCGCCCCGCTGGGAGGGCCCATCCGTGACGTCGTCGCCTCCCGCGAGAAGCCACCCCCGACGGACCTTCGACGGTCAACGGGTGCGCCGAGAGTCACCGCGCCCGTTCCGGTCCGCGCGGCGGAGCGCGAGAGGCTCCGGCCGGCCTCAGTGGCCCGAGCGGCTCATCGGCCAGTTCGCCATGTCGAACTGGCCCAGCCCGCCGCCGACGCACCGCGACAGCCAGCTGCCCCCGCCCCGCCCGTGGTGCGCGCGCCGACCGTCTCGCCGGTGGTGGGCCTGATCGCCGCGCCGCTGCCATCCGTCGTCGACATCGTCAACGCGGTGCCGATCCGGCCCATCGTCATGGCGCTCCTCTGTGTCGCCGATGCCGTACTCCCACCCGTCGCACGCCCGGTGACCGTGCCGGCGGCGACACCTCCGCTTCCGGCACCCCCAGCGGTCACGCCGGTGACAGGCCCGGCTCCCGCAGCGGCGGTGGCGGCGCTACCGGCGGTTCCTGCCCCGGCCGCCGTACACGCTGCGGCGCCACCCAGCGCGCCGCACCGGATGTCCGTCGTCGGCCCCGCGCGTGCCGCCGTCTCGACGGGGCATCCCACCGCACACCCGTCACCTGTGGACGTGGGCGAGTTGCTGTCGGGTCAGCCCATAGCGCCGGCCGACCAGGATGCCGCTAGCGTCGACAACGGATCGACGCCCGGCCCGGGGCTGGCCCGGCCGCTCGAGAGGCAGTCGCACGTCGATGCTGGGCCGCCCGCCGATCTCGTGCCGCTCCTGGTCGAGAGCCGAGCCCTCTCTCCGATGACCCGCCCCGGCTGAGGCCTGTCGACCGACCCCGGTGACTGGTGCCCGCAGCCCGTTTCACCGCTGGCCGGTCGATTCGTGTCCGCGCCCGTCCGCCGTGACGGTGCCGCGGGCCGATGCCTACCTGTCTGTAGCGCACGACCTCCCCGATCAACCCGTGGATGTTCCGGGATCGGTGGCCGCCGTGACGCGTACCTGAGATCGGAGAAGACGTGGTGATCCACGTTGTCGTCGCCGAGGACATGGGTTTGCTCCGCGGGGCGCTCTGCGCCGCGCTGTCACGTGAGGAGGACATGGAGGTGGTCGCCGACGTCGAGGGTGTCGGTGAACTGTTGACGGTGGTCCGGCGGTGCCGACCGCAGGTGGTGGTGCTGGCACTGACACCGGAGCTGCCCGACCCGGTGGAGGTGGTCGCCCGCATCGACGTCGAGGCGCCGCACGCCGCCGTGCTGGCGATGAGCCCACGGTGGAGCCCGACGCTGGTGGAGGCGGCGCTGGCAGCCGGCGCGCGCGGCCTGGTCGGGAAGGACAGCTCGCTGGCCGAGTTGGTGCGCGCGATCCGCGCGCTCGCGGCCGGGGAGCGAGCGATCGACCCCGCCGCGGCGATCGCGGTGCTGAGCCCTCCGGAGATGCCGTTGACGCCTCGGGAGATGGACGTGCTCCGGATGGCGGCCGAGGGCCTGCCGCTGAAGGAGATCGCCGGCCGCCTCTACCTGGCACACGGGACGGTGCGCAATCACCTGTCGGTGATTCTGCGCAAGACCGGGGCTCGCAACCGCTTGGAGGCGGTGTCGCACGCGCGGCGTAACGGCTGGTTGTAGCCGTTGGGGGGTGGGTCCGGAGGCAACGTCCGGACCCACCTGTCGCCGTGCGACCCCACCGGATGCGTGTTTGAATGTTGACGTACCGTGATCATTGTCGGAGTGCGGGAAGGTTCATCGTGATCCGTACCCTGCTCGCCCTGGACGGCGCCCTGGTTCTGGGCGCGTTGTCGCTCGTCCTCGCCGCCGAGGACGACATCCGTGTCGTGGCGGAGGTGGATCGCGGCGACGAGGTCTCCGCGGCCGTCCGCGCGCAAAGCCCCGACGTGGTGGTGGCCGACCTCGACTTCGTCGAGGGAGTCGATCCCGACCGTCTAGGCCGGTGTCCCGTCCTGGTGCTGGCGCACCCGCATCGAGCGCGACGGTTGCGCGGCATGTTGGGCCCGACCAGGGCGGTCGGCATCCTGCGCAGTGACGCCACCCCCGAGCGGGTCATCGACGGGATCCGCCGGCTCGCCCGCCGGGAACCCGTGCTCGACGCGGATCTCGTGGTCGCCGCGCTGCACTCGGACAGCCCACTGACCAGCCGTGAGACGGAGGTGTTGAGGCTGACGGCCGCAGGTGCGCCGGTCGCGGAGGTGGCGGTGTCGCTCGGGCTCACCCGTGGCACCGTCCGCAACCATCTCGGTCGGATCGCCCGCAAGGTGGGCGCCCGTACAAGGGTGGAGGCCGTGCGGATGGCCGGCGAGGCGGGCTGGATCTGACCGGCGCCGTCGGCGCGGTCGTGCGGGGTTCAGCCCGGTGGTGGGGGGCCCGGCGCCCCCGGCGCCGCCCGGGGGGGGCGCGCCCGGGGGGGCCGGGGAGGGGCGGGGCCCCCCGGG